>CAZILJ010000674.1:0-6205 GCA_964539915.1 uncultured Acidobacteriaceae bacterium
ACACTCCCTTGCGGAGGGTCTCATGCCTCGTTTCTCCCGGCGTTCCTTTCTGCATCTTTCGGCTGCAGCGTCCGCAGCGGCTGCGTTCCAAATCATGTCGTCTGAACCGATGCTGGCCGCGGCTGCACGGCGACGGCCTCACGCCAAGGACGCAGTGCTGATCGATTCGAATGAGAATCCGCTGGGGCCCTGCCAGGCCGCGCGAGAGGCGATCTCGGCCATTATCCCGCAGGGCGGGCGCTACTCTGACAATCTCACGGACGAACTCGTCAGCACTTTCGCACAAATGGAAGGGCTGAATCCCGAACACATTTATTGCACGGCTGGTTCGACTCCTCCGCTGTGCCTCAGCGTGCTGGCATTTACGTCGCCGCAGAAGAGTTACGTTACGGCCGATCCCTGCTTCGAGACCGGCATGAACATGTCTGCGGTTGCGGGCGCGCGCGTGGTCAAGGTGCCTCTGACAAAGGCATACGCGCATGACGTCAAGGCCATGCTGGCTGCCGGTTCCGACGCTGGCGTCTTCTATATTTGCAATCCGAATAACCCAACTGGCACGCTTACTTCGCATTCGGACATCGAGTATCTTGTGGAGAACAAGCCCAAAGATTCGATGGTTCTGATCGATGAAGCCTATATTCACTTGAGCGAAACACCATCCGCGCTCGATCTGGTAAAGGCCGGAAAAGATGTCATCGTGCTGCGGACGTTTTCGAAGGTATATGGCATGGCGGGACTGCGTTGCGGATTCGTAATTGCTAGGCCGGATCTGCTGGAAAAAGTCACCGCGCGCGGCGGACAGAATTTTATGCCCACGACTGCCATCGTGGCTGCAATCGCCAGCTTGAAGGACTCTGCGCTGGTCGCGGAACGCCGCCGCATCAATGCAGGCGTTCGCCAGCAGACGTTTCAGTGGCTCGAGCGCAACGGCTACACCTACGTTCCTTCTGAGTCCAACTGTTTTATGCTCGATACGAAGCGGCCGGGCAAGGAAGTAAGAGATGCCATGGCGAAGGAAAACGTTTTGATCGGGCGCGTCTGGCCCGTGATGCCCACTTACGTTCGCATCACGGTGGGCACTCAAGAAGAAATGGAAAAGTTTCAGGCTGCATTCCAGAAAGTAATGAAGAGTTAAGTGTGGTGCCGGCGCCCTCGCCCGCAAGAGCGCTCGGCAAGCGTTCTACTCCACAGCCTCGTTCCAGCGCACTCTGCAACCTTCACGGCTGCTCTTGTGCGCCAGCAAGACGCCGCGCATGGTGCGTAACGCCTGCTCCGGTGTTACCTCCAGCGGAGCCTTCTTCTCGATCGCATCTCTTAGGTTGACGTAGAACCCGCGATAGTCGCCACGTTCAGTCTGCACTCGGCGAATTTCCCCATCCACCCGGCTCAAAGTTCCCCAACGTTGCTGCGGTTCCTCGCCCCAATCCGCACCCCAGTCAGGGCCGTCGGGGCAGTTCTCGCCTCGCAGAATCTCTTCCTGAGGATCCATCCAATACTTCACGAATGAACCTTCGGTTCCGTGAAGCAGCAAGTGTGGCCCGGGAGCGTAGGCGATAATCCGTGCACGCAGAGTGGCTCGGAGATGCGGGTACTCCATGTGTACGTCAAAGGAATCGTCCACCTTGGAAAACTGGCGTTGGCAGAATGCGGATGCCCAAACTGATTCGGGTTCACCGAACAAAACCAGGGCGCCATCGATCAAGTGCGGGCCGAGATCCCAGAGAACGCCAGCCGCAGCAGATTCGGGACGTTCGCGCCAGGCGTTGGCCTTGGCCTCAAGGCGAAAGCGGTCGAAGCGCGCCTCATACTCGGCGACCGAGCCCAGCGCGCCGGAGGCCACGAGTTTTTTTACGGTTAGAAAAGCTCCGTCCCAGCGCCGGTCTTGATAGACAGTGAGCAAGCGGCCGCGCTCGGCGGCCAGACGCACCAACTGCTCCGCTTCCTTCATCGTCGGCGTGAAGGGTTTATCGACGACCACATCCCGGTCCGCTTCGAGGCAGGCCTTCGTATAGGAGAAGTGCGAATCGTTCGGCGTGGCCACCGCGCACAGGCCAATGGTTTTGTCGGAGAGCATTTCCTCGAGCGTCCGCGCCAGGCGAACCTCGGGATATTTTTCTTTGGCCCTGGAGCCGTTCCGCTCGAGGATGCAGGCCAATTCCATTCCCTTGACGCCCCGGATCATAGGCGCATGAAACGCTTGTCCGGCCAGGCCAAATCCGATCAGTCCGACTCGCACCATGCTTTTGTCTCCGCGAGCGCCGCAGGCGTCGTTCAGCGGTCCTTCATGCGGCGCACAAATTTCAATCCCGACCACACCTCAGTTACAGCGCATACTTTTACGTCCACCAATCCTGCGGCCAGTCCAATCTCGCGCACTTTATTCTCGTCGAGATCCGTGACCACGCCCGAGCTCTTCTTCGGCCAACTTGCCCAAAGCATCCCGGCGGGCGCGAGCTGCTTGCCGATCCGCTTGAACTCCTGGGCCAGTTCCGCCTTCGATTTTGTGAAGATCATGGCGAAGTCGAGCGGAATCTTTTCGTCGCTTACGTTCTCACAAGCGGCCAGGGCCCTGCTCAACTCCGCTCTTACCTCGGGCGGGGCATCCAGCAGCGAGACTCGTGATTCCGGCTTGATTCCAAGCTTTTGCGGCAGCGGCGTTCCTGAATATCCTGGCATGGGATAGGCAATGCTGAGCGCAAGATTCTACTCTGTACGGCAAGAAAATTCAGCTCGATCTGATGGGATCGATGGGATCAGGAAACCGGGCTGAAATCGGAGCTCCAAAGTCTTCAGGTCCGGCGGGCTAACGAGCGGGAGCGTACCATCCGCGCCGCGCCCTTACCCGGAAATTCCTCTTGTCGTTGGCGACAATTTCGATGGTGCGGTAATGACCATCGGCTTTCAGGTCAGCCGGCTTGTAGGCAATCGCATACTGGCTGCGGAGTTCGTCCTGAATTTCGGCAAAGGCGTTGGCGACATCTCGAATCTGGAAGGGGAAAAATGGGCGTCCGCCGGTGGCGTCGGCAATGCGCTCGAGCACCTTGTCGCCGGCTCCCTTGGTTCCGCTTACGTTGGTGCTGATGGTGTAGACGATGGCTTCGGCGCGCTGCGCCATCTCGATCGCCTCTTCGCGGGTGACGTGGCTCTGGTTGTCTTCGCCGTCGCTCAGCAGAATGATGGCCCGCCTCACGGTCTCCGACTTCGCAGCCTTCATCAGCTTGTCGCGACACGCGAAATAAAGCGCATCGTAAAGCGCCGTACCGCCGCCGGGCCGCAGTTCGTGCACTCCGTGCGCCAACTTTGCGGTATCGTCGGTGAAATCCTGAGTAACTTCGGGCGTCACGTCAAAACCAACCACAAACGCATGATCGACGCGCGGGTGGATTGTCTGGTTCAGAAACTCGATGGCGGATTGCTGCTCGAACTTGAAACGGTCGCGGACGGAATTGCTGGCATCGATGAGCAGGCCGACTTGAAGCGGCAGGTTCGTTTCGGCGTGGAAGCTGCGGATTTCCTGCGGCGGCTTGTTGTCGTCGAGCACCCGGAAATCGCCTTGTTTCAGATCGGTGATGCGCCGCCCGTGCCGGTCGGTCACCGTGAAGACGACATTTACTTCGTTGGTCGTCGCACGGATGGTGGTGAGCGAGTCGTCACTTGGCGGTGTGGGCTCGGCAGGTTTTTGATCGGCCGCGGGCGCAGGGGCCTGAGCCGTCGATGTTGCAGCCGTGGAGGGCGGAGCGGCCGGAGTTTGAGGAGCCGACTGCGAGGTCGCGCTCCCTGCCAAAAGCGTCAGAAGAACGAGTCCGGCGCTCGTGATGAATGTCTTCCCCAAGGTTTCCATCGACCTCCGTATTATATCCGGCTGGGTGCTCGAACCCCAGCCTGCCTTAAACGTCCTGGGCGGGGACCTTGCCCGCAACGCCTTTCTCCACAGCCGCCAGAAACGCCTGCAATTCCGGGGGAAGGGGAGCCAGGAGCGCGATCTGCTTGCCTGTCCGGGGATGGGTTAATTCCAATTGGGCTGCGTGCAGAAAATTTCGCGTCAGCGAAATCGCCCCGGCCTCGTCATCTTTGCCGCCGCGGCTTCGTGCAAGCTGTATCTCACGTGGCGCGCCGTAGAGCGCGTCGCCCACGACCGGATGCCCCAGCGACGCCATGTGGACCCGAATCTGATGGGTCCTGCCCGTATCAATCTTTACTTCGACCAGAGTGAACTTGCCCAATGCAGTCTCCAGTCGGCGGACGACGTGGTAGTGCGAGACGGCGTCGCGGCCGCCGGTTCCGCGCGTGGTCATGCGAATGCGGCGAATGCGGTCGCGGCTGATGCTGGCCGCGATGGTCCCGCGATCCCGCTTGACCAAACCGTGCACCAGCGCGATGTAGGTCTTCTTTACCTCTCGCCGGGCAAACTGTTCCGCCAGGTTGCGGTGCGCTTGGTCGTTCTTCGCCACCGCGATCAGGCCGCTGGTTTCTTTGTCGAGACGATGCACAATTCCCGGTCGCATCTCGCCGCCGACCGCCGAAAGCGTACCCAAATGATGCAGCAACGCGTTGACCAGCGTTCCACGATTCCGCTGATCTTCGGTAGCGCCGGCACCGGCATGAACCATCATTCCGGCGGCCTTGTTGATGATGGCCAGATCGTCATCTTCGTACACGATGTCGAGAGGAATCTCTTCGGCGATGGCCCGTAACGGAGGCCTCTCCGCCGGTCCGAGCACAGTGATGCGTTCGACGCCGCGCAGTTTCAGGGAGGCTTTCGCGGCGGCATTATTTACCAGAACTTTTTGTTCAGAGATAAGCTGCTGCACCCGCGCCCGGCTGACGTCGAGGCGGGTTGCGAGGAACTGGTCGAGGCGCTGACCGGCGTCGTCAGACGCAACAGAGATCGTAATGGGAAATGGCTCGGACATGCGTGCTCACAGCCCAGCCTCACGCCGCTCTGACTCAGGTCGGCCGCAGAAGCGAAAACGTCAGACCCTCTCGCTCTCAAGCTTACACGGCTCAGCGTTCGGGAACTGTTTCTTGATGCGCGCCAGCAGCATGGCGTCGGGCGCGTGAATTTTGGAGGAAGGGCTGGGTCCAAGCCTGAAGTTTAGGGTTTGAACTCCGAGGTCTCGAACCTTACCGCGTCGCGTTGACGGTTTGCGCTGGAAGTGACTTGGAGCCGGGTCGCAGCCACCAGATCAATCCCCCGGCCAGCACTAAACCAATGGCAATCAACTGAGTCCCGGTCATGGCACCGCCAAACACCGACCCGCGGCCTGGATCGTCGCGCAGATACTCGAGGAAGAATCTCGCGACGCCGTAGATGAACATGAAGGCGCCGATCACCTGGCCGTCAAACTTTCTCCGTTTGAGCAGCCACATCAGAAAGAAGAAGTTCGCCATCTCTACTGCCGACTCGAATAATTGTGTCGGCTCGAGTGGCACGCCCAGCGGCGTTCCAGTAATGGAGTTTGCCAGCGGATTGTGAAAGACCACACCCCACCAGTGATGGGTCTCTTTTCCGTAGCAGCATCCCGCGGCAAAGCAGCCGATGCGGCCGATCGCGTGACCCAGCGCCAGGCCGGGCGCGAAAGCGTCGCAAGTTCCAAGGGCCGGCATGTGATGTTTCCAGACGTACCAGGCCGCGGTCAGGAATGCAGCCAGCAGACCGCCGGAAAAGACTCCGCCCGCCTGCAGCGTGTTGATGCTGAAAATTTCGCTGGGATGCGCCGAGTAGTAGCCCCACTCGTTAACGATGTACAAAACCTTGGCGCCGATAATGCCGCAGAGAACGACTAGAATTCCCAGGTTCCACGCCTTGTCGCCATCGATGCCCAGCCGCTCGGAATTGCGCACGCTGATCCACAAACCGATCAGGACGCCCAGGGAAACAAGGAATCCATAGGTCGGGAGAAAGAACCTTCCGAGGTGAAAGAGTTGTGGGAACACTGTCGGTTTAGATGCGCGCGGGCACGGATTCGCTACGAACAGTTTAACAGGGAAGCTGAAACTGCTGTCCGAGGCGCTACCTCGGCAGGCATTCGCGGGGCGAGGGCGCCCGCACCACAACAAAAAGTCAAGCCGACCCACTGTGCCGTGTGACGGGCCGAGAATGAACCCGTCGGTAGACGTTGGGAACCCGCCGAGACCCTTTAGGCATCTCCGCATGGCGGAGCGTCGCTCACCGGATCCTAGTTCGAGTCAAGTCCCCGTTCAT
>CAZILJ010000675.1:0-1880 GCA_964539915.1 uncultured Acidobacteriaceae bacterium
CGGCCGGCTGCCCATTTCTCGCGTCCTTTGCGAGAAGTGGGGATTTTTCCTCGCTGTTCCCCCTAAGGCATCTTCCTCGGCGGCACTTACCAAACGTGGCAGGCATTCTCGGCGACCATCGGCTGTCCCGCCTTGCATCCCCATGCTTTCCGGAACTCGGGCATATTCTGCACCACGCCATTCACGCGGTATTTCCCCGGCGAGTGCGGATCGGTCACCGCCCGCATACGCGCCACTTCCGGACGCCGCTTCTCGCACCACACGCGACCGAAACCGAGAAAGAATCTCTGTTCCGGCGTGTACCCGTCGATCTTCTCTTCTTCTTTCCCGGTCTTATCATCGGCGATCATGCGCTCCAGCGCCGCCAGTGCAACCCGCGCCCCGCCATTGTCCGCCGTGTTCTCACCGAGGGTAAGCCTGCCGTTCAGCTTGATGTCATCCACGGCCACAAAGTTGGAATACTCGTCGGCCACGCAACTCACGCGTTTCTCGAATTCCTTTCCATCTTCCGCCGTCCACCAGTCATGCAGGTTTCCCTTCGGATCGAACTTGCGTCCCTGGTCGTCAAACCCGTGGGTGAGTTCGTGCCCAATCACCAGGCCAATCCCGCCGAAATTCACGCCGTCATCCATCTTCGGATCGAAAAACGGGGGCTGCAGGATCCCCGCCGGAAACACAATCTCGTTGTACGACGGGCTGTAATACGCGTTCACCGTCGGCGGTGTCATACCCCATTCCTTGCGGTCGAGGGGCTTGTCGATCTTCCGAATCTCCCGCTTGGCTTCGAACTCGTTGGCCCGCTGCACGTTTCCCATCAGATCGCCCGGCTTGATCACCACCGAACTGTAATCCCGCCACAGTTCCGGGTAGCCGATCTTGTTCCGGATCGCATCCAGTTTCACCTTCGCCTGCTTGCGCGTGTCCTCGCTCATCCACGACAAGTCGTGAATATCATCGGTCAACGACTTCTCGAGCGCGTCCACCATCTTCAGCATGCGAGCCTTGGCTTCAGGACCAAACGTCGTCTCGACATATCGCCGGCCGAGCGCCTCGCCCAACTCCCGATCGGTGAGATTGACGCACCGCTTCCACCGCGCCTGAATTTCCTTCTGTCCGCTCAGTCCCTGTTGGTACTTGAAGTTAGCCTCCACAAAGGGCTGCGACAGCCAGGGTGCGGCTGCGTCGAGCACATGCCAACTCACGTAGGTTTTCAATGCCTCCAGCGGCTCCGATTCGATCGCGCCGTTCACTTTCTTGAAAAAATCAGGATTGGTCACGTTCAGTTGCTTAAAAGCCGGCGCGCCCACCGCGGTGAAATACCGATTGAGATAAAAATCCGGTCCCAGGGCAATCGCTTCGTCCCGGCTCATCTTGTGATCGCGATTCTCCGGCTTGCGGCGCTCCGTCCGGTCCATCGACGCCTTTGCCAGCGCAGTCTCGATCCGCAGCACTGTCTGCGCCGATTCGTCTGCCTTTTGCGGCGACTGCCCCGCCAGCGTGAACACCTGCGTGGCGTAATCAATCAGGTGCTGGCGCATCTCTTTCATCTTCGGATTATCTTCCTTCAGGTAGTAATCGCGATCCGGCAGAGTAAGCCCGCCCTGATCGATGTAGGCAATCACCTGATCGGCGTTATGCATGTCGGAAGACGAATAAAAATTGAACAACGGGCTGGGTCCGATCAAGTGAATGTGCGCGATCTCGTCGATTAATGCACCTTTATCCTGCAGCGCTGCCACCCGATCCAACTCCGGCTTCACCGCCGCGATTCCCTTGGCGTCTACTGTCTTTTCGTCCATGCACGAGCCGTATAGGTCGCCGATTTTCTGGTCGATGGGGTTTCGATTTGCCCCCCCAGCCGCGGCCTTCTCCAAAATCCC
>CAZILJ010000676.1:0-2537 GCA_964539915.1 uncultured Acidobacteriaceae bacterium
ACCCCGGACGAAAAGTCAATGATCTTTTTGTCGCGGAAGCACTTCCCAAGAGCTTGGTCTACGACCGAAACGCAAAGATGGTTGCGCGGTCGATCGACATGCGCGCACCCGGACTCAGTTCGTGGAAATGCTCGCACCAGCGCGCTTGCAGTAGAGGCGTGTGATGCGATATCTAGTTCGTGCCCGTGTGAAGCCCGGTCGTGAAGGTGATTTGCTCAAAGCAATCGAGCAAGAGACGCTCGGCCGTGGATCGGTCGCGGAAGGCGAATACTTGCGCAACATGCAGGAAGCACGGCTATCTGAGGACCACACCGCGAGCTGGGTGGAAGTCTGTTATTGTCCCACACCGTTGCAGGAAGAAAAGCCCTACTGGGAGCAATACTTCGACCTGACTCGCGTGCAGGATGCGCACGACCGCCGCAAATGCCGCGATGTGAATGGAACCGAACCGTGGTCCTGCGGCGAGTGCGATTGCACGGCGCGGTTGGAAGAGAAAGTGAAGTCGTCGGGCACGCCTTTTCTCGACGAATTGCGAAGCCAGGCCTGCTCAAGCAAGTTCCGGAAGCATTGATTCCAACTGCTTCAGGGCATCCGCTAATTCCCTTAAATTAAAAACCAGCGCCCAGAACAGCAACATGCGATCGAGCGCAAAGGACGTGGTTGTGCGCTGTTCGCGGAGTCTGACCAGGTCGGCGTCGAGGTCGAGGATGGCGGCGTCGAGGTCCGCCGAGGACAACTCTTTTCCGAGATTGCGCACGGCGTCGGCCAGCAGCACGAACTGCTGCGCCGTTCGTTCCACGAGTTTCGGAAGTGAGGGTACCAACCCCGGTTGCAACTGCGCGTGCACGTAGAGAGAAGTGTCTTCTGCCATCGCCGTCAAGCGCCGTCGAACTTGATCTCCGAGGTCGACAAATGCCTGGAAAGCTCCCTGATTGAATCGGGAAAAGGCTAGCTCGCTCTTGGCTTCGTCCATCTGCTGGGTAATACCGCGACGCAGGTCATGCAGCTGGCGGTCAAGCTGACGAACCTGCCGCTCGCTGTCGATTCCCTGCAAAGCAGCAGCGGTGACCGCACGGTAGAGTGCGCCCGCGCCGTCGAGAATGCCCGCAATTTTGTGGCGCAATCCTACGCGAGCGTGAACCGGCCAGATCAGTGCGCCCACCCCGAAGGCCACGACCGCTCCGAGCATCGTGTAGAGTACGCGCAGCCATGCCATGCGCCACGGCTCCCCCTGACCGCCGAAGACGAGGATCAAGGCTGCGGTGAATCCGGCAGCAGTAAAAGCCGGATGAAGCGAAGTCAGGTAGCCAAACAAAGTTGCCAGCAGGAAAAGTGCGATGCCCGCATGCACGGAATCGTTCCCCAACACGGGCATGAGCAGAGCCGCAGCGATCGCTCCGCAGCTCGAACCGATGGTGCGGTAGAGCGCTGCCTTCGAAGATGCGCCAAGGTTGGCTTGCGTCACGACCAGAGCGGAGAAGACCGCCCAATATCCCTGCGGAAGGTGCCATCCGGCGTAGATCGCATAGGTGATTGTGCCTGCCAGTCCGGTTTTGATTCCCTGCTTGAGAGGACCTGATTGGCGGCTCCAGAATGACAGAGGCGAAGCGGTCGTCGAACTCTCCGGGAGTGTCAGTGAAGGATTTGCGGATGCCATGCGGGGAATTATATTCGGGGCGTCAGGATTGGTTTCCTTGCGTAAGCCTAACTGCGTCTCGGCAATAACCTCCAGACTGTCACACTTGGCGCTATCCCCAATGACGGGCTTGGAAAAACAACTGGATCCAGATCGGTTACGAGCGCCGCCGCGGGCTCGGCCGAATGGGGGCTAAGGCTAAGAGAACGAGTGAGCCAACCAATCTGGGCTCTTGAGCCGGGCTTTGACGGAACTGCCTTGCCACAGAGACCAAGCAGTGGCTCTCTTAGTCGCACGCCCGAGCCACTTTAACCAGCCAGACTATTTATTCACTGGTAGAGGCATTTCCTGAGTTCTCGGACCGCTGGTCGAGGCGTCTTGCTGATTGCGGAGGTGAATCCGCCGGTTCCTGCAACGACATGGCGGAGTTTGTGCATTTCGTCGGATAAGACTTATAGGAGTAAAGAACAATACGAGGAGATACAGCGTGCTTTCCTGTCGTTAGAGAAGCTGAGAGAAGCTCTTTGGCAGAAGGAGACCATGGGACAAGAGATCTGGTCGGCTTGGTTTTCTTGAAACCCTGCAGATTTTCGCTTCTGGTGCGACCCTATGGTAATAAAGTCTTTGAACACTACCTTGGAGCGATTGGCAAAGCAGTGCTGGAAGGAAATTCAGCGGCAACGTGCAGGTAAATCTAACCTGATGGACGTTATTAGATCGGAAAGCCAAGGCGACTAGCTGTTTGTGCCGTGCGGTGCAGCGCCTATCGAATCCAGCCGCCACCGACCACGATATTGCCATCGTAGAACACTGCGGCCTGGACGGGGGTAATGGCCCGCTGGGGCTCGTCGAAGGTGACGAGGATTTCGTCGTCTCCGGTTTTCTCGATCAGGGCTGGCGC
>CAZILJ010000677.1:0-7433 GCA_964539915.1 uncultured Acidobacteriaceae bacterium
CAGTCAGGACGGCATGACCAACGCGCCGGCTGCGGTAGCGCGTCAGATATCGAACCACTTCCGCTCCTCCCATGGAGTGGCCGACCAGGACGACATCCTCGAGATTGAGCGCATCCATGACGGCGGCGATGTCGTCGGCGAGGGTGTTGAAATCATACCCGCTACTGGGCTCGTCGGAGCGCCCGTGACCGCGCCGGTCGAATGCGACGCAGCGCCATCCCCGCTCCGAAAGAATAGACATCGGGATGTCCCACCAATCGGAGGAGAGCGCCCATGGCGCCACGAAGACGATCGCCCGGCCAGATCCCCAGTCTCGAAAACGAATCCTGGCCTTATCGCGGGTGTCGATCAAAGAGGACCGGGGAGCGGGGCCAGTAGGTTGCTTGGCGGCGGAAGAGAGGCTCCCGCTCGCAAGGGCCACAATCATCGATTTCAGCGCAGATCGTCTTTCCATGCCGAGAGGGTAGACCGGTGGCGCGGCGCCCACAATTACCTGCGAGGTAATGTCCGATTTTCCGCGCAGTGAATAAAATACCCGCATGGCAGACGCAGCGACATCGGTTGGGCCGCAGATTCGCACCTGGCGGCAAACGCGCGGGCTAAGTCAATTCGAGTTGGCCAGCCGGGCTGGGTTCTCCGTCCGGCATGTCAGTTTTATTGAGACCGGTCGGGCCCATCCCAGCCGCGAGGCAATGCTCGCTTTGGGCGAAGTGCTCGAGCTGAACTTTCGCGAGCGAAATCGCCTCCTCGAAGCCGCCGGCTTCGCCCGCGTCTTTCGCGAAACACCTCTCTCGGCGGACGAGATGGCTCACATGCGCGGCATGCTGCAGTTCATCCTCGATCGGCATCTACCCTATGCCGCGCTCGCAGTGGACCGGCATTCGAACTGCCTGATCAGCAATCGGGCGGCCAGCCAGTTTTTCCCGACATTGATCTCGCCGGCGTTAAGAGCTTCGCAAAACAACGTTCTACGCTCCACGTTCCACCCGGAAGGCTCGCGCCGCTGGATCGTGAACTGGCCCGAGGTTGAATACCACCTATTGAGCCGCGCAGAGCGCGAACTGAGTTCGGCGGAAGACCCAGTCGGCGCTCGATTGCTGGCTGAGATCAGAAGCTACGCCAGCGCACCTACAGTGGCCGATTTGCACCCAGTGCCGCGTCCCGGCGACCTTTTGCTTCCGATCCACATACGCTTGGGAGATCTCGATCTACGCCTCTTCAGCACCATCATGACTTTAGGCACGCCGCAGGACGTCACCTTGCAGGAACTTCGCATCGAAACATTCTTCCCGGCCGATCAAGACTCGGAACGTTGCTGGCTGCGGAATTTCGCGGAGTGTGCGTCGCCCGCTCGGTCCTAGGGCGACGGCTTTTGTCCCAACAGCCGAATCTCTACCAGGGTCAGCGACAATACCAACTTTGCCTGCATCGACAAGCTTCTCTCAGAGCACCAACGGCATGGACGCGGCACGAACGAGATTCGCTCTCCAAATAAAAGTATTACTGCTGGACGACCGTGCGCGTCGAACAGCACGGAACGAAGAATGCTCTGCGGCTTCTTCGGCTGTCCTATCTCAGGATTTTGATGAGAGGGCGGGCTGGCTTGCGTCGAGTTGTGCATGGAAGGAGCTGGGACGAGCGAGCGAGCGAGCATGCAACCGATGTTCTCGATGCCATCGCGGACCCGTGTTACCTCGAATCATGAATCAACGACAATAATCTAAGCTGGCGTTATCTGGCCGACTCGCTCATTTTGCACCGCTGCCTGAAAGGCAGAAACCGAAACATGCCTCTCAGACCAAATTCGGGATGCAAGCGGTGGTTACGGTAGGACGGTCGTTTCTGTGAGATCACGATCCTCTTGTTGGTGTGTCCGTCCTGCTGTGACCGAGCAGACGGTCGAGAGAGCCAGCGTTAATGCGCCTCTCGTGTTTCACCGAGAACCTCCTGTCCAGTGGCGATCCTACGCATGGCGGAGGTTCCGATGCAGGGAGCGATCCGCGGGGACGCTCTTGAGGTCGCAGTCGCGCGCGCTGGCAGGGTTTACCTGGGTCGTCTTCAGGTTGATCTCGACCGCCTTCCGGTCGCGATCCGCGAAGGTGTAAGCCATGGAGCGGAACGAAAAGTCTAGATTCGAGCCGACGCCCGGGCCAGGTATGGAGTCGTCACGCGAGTGCTCGATAGCGTGCGCTCGGCGGGAGTCGAGAAGATTGTCTTCCTGGTGGACGCGCGGAAAACGCTGGTTGTGCAGGCTCAATGAGAGGGCCCGCCGCGCCCTGGGGTTTGGAGACATGGCCCCGGCTCCGATAAAATAAAAGGTTCTGTGGATCCCCTATGTCCCTGAGTAAAGCCCAAGCCCTGGAGATGTTTGCCTCTGATGATCTGATCGGCATCGGGATGGAAGCGGATGCGGTGCGCCGCCAGTTGCATCCCGAAGGCGTGGTCACCTACATCATTGACCGCAATATCAACTACACCAACTTCTGCACCGAGTACTGCACCTTCTGCGCGTTTTATCGCCCGCTGAAGGGGCCGGCGGCGAAGGAAGGCTACATTCTCGACTTCGAGACGATTTACGAGAAGATCCGCGAGACCGTTGAGTTGGGCGGCACGGGCGTGCTGATGCAAGGCGGTCTGCATCCGGATTTAAAGATTGATTGGCACGAGAAGATGCTGCGTGGGATCAAGGAGCGCTTTCCGCAGGTCCATCTGCACTGCTACTCGGCATCGGAGATCATAGCGATCGCGGAGTATAGCGGGCTTTCGATTCGCGATACGATTCTGCGGCTGCGCGATGCGGGGCTCGATTCGATTCCCGGCGGCGGCGCGGAAGTGCTCGACGATGAAGTTCGCTATAAGATTGCGCGGCTGAAATGCCTGACTGACGACTGGCTCAACGTGCATCGAACGGCGCACCAGATCGGGATGCGGACGACGGCGACCATGATGTTCGGCGTAGGCGAGAACCATGAAAATCTGGTGAACCATTTTCAGCGGCTCTACGAACTGCAGGAAGAGACGGGCGGTTTCACGGCGTTCATTCCCTGGAGCTTTCAGCCACAGAATACCGCTCTCGGCGGGCGCCACTGGGACGAGGCGACCGCGGTCGATTACTTGAAAGTTCTCGCCATCTCGCGGCTTTATCTTTCGAACTTCCTGAATGTGCAGTCGAGTTGGGTGACGCAGGGGCTCAAGGTCTGCCAGATGGGATTGCGCTTCGGCGGGAATGACGTGGGCTCGGTGATGCTCGAGGAGAACGTCGTGCGGGCAGCGGGAGTGAACAACTGCACAACGGAAGAAGAGTTGCGGCGGATCATTCGCGACGCGGGATTCCGTCCGGCGCAGAGGGATACTCTCTATCGGCAGTATTTCTTGAACTAAGCTTGGAGTCGCTAAGGGGTGCGCGAGCGGGACGCTCTCGCGACTGCCGGTAAGATGCCGGCGCTACGCGGCGGCAGCGGTTACTGCTTCAGCATCCAACTCGACATTTTATCCAGCGCTATCGGGGACATTGTCTCTTCGATCTGCGCGTATTCGGCGAGGGAGCCGGTTTTCGCGGTTTGGAAGAGAAGGTTGAGTCCAGGCAGTTCCTCGATTTCGAAGTGCCCGTTGCCACCTTGCTTTCAGGTTGTTGTCGGGCGCCTTGACAATGTGCAGGACCAGACGCAGTTCGGTGCCGCCCGCGCTGAGAGTTCCTTGCCAATCGCCGGCAATGTCTTGCGCCTGCGACAGAGCGGATGAGATCAGGAGCACGAGGAAGATCAGAATGCTTTTCATGACGTCCCCCTCCTTGGGGCGGTTTCCTACGGGGCCCTGGACCTAGCGAGCTACGTCTCTACGAGAATTCGAAATCACGCGGCTAGAGTTCGCTGCGACGCTCCAGTTGTTTGTAGAACATCAGTGAATAGATCACGGGAATGAGGACTGCGACAATGACCGCAGTCACGGGAAGCCAGAACGGCGCTCGCAGAATCACCGCGACCAGGCCCAACAGTCCTCCGGCGAAAAAAGTCTTGGCACCCAGGCGGTGCGTGGCGTTCCATACTTGCTCGTTGGCGATCGTCCAGGGGGTGCGGATACCGACGAAGAAGTTCCGTCGAACCTTGCCCAGCACATTTCCCAGCAGAGCGATCATCAGGCAGACGCCGCCCTCGATGGCGCGGCTGACGTCGAGCGCAACGCCCAATGCCGAGATCACAATCAGCAGCTGACAGTAGGCCAGCATTGCGACGATCATGACCATGATGTAGAGGTAGGTGGAGCGGAATGAATCAACTTCGAATTTTTTGGGCGACAGCCAGGGAAGCGCCGAAAACAGCAGGATGATGCCCAGCATCATGCCCGGGCCGTAAAAAAATAGCGACCACTTGGGGCCCCATCCGTTTACCTGACCATGCGCGTCCCAGTGGATCGGGACGACTGGCGGAAGCTGCGGGTAAGCCAGGATCGTTCCCGCCAGACTGGACAGAACGACGGCCGCCGCGGCCAGATAGTACTTCTGATTAAGTGTCATCGAATTGGTCGTCATTTCCTGTGGTCCTTCGCTGAAGGCGCTTTTTCGGCGCCGTTTTTCTCACGCCCGTTTTCGTCGCCGCGAATCAGGTCCATCGCCCACGCCATCAAGTCCTGCACGACGGTGGTATTCAGCCCATACCAAATCTGCTGGCCTTCGCGGCGGCTGGTCAGCAGGTCCGCATCTTTTAATACTGAGAAATGGTGCGACATGGTGGGCTTGGTCATGTCGAAGCGCTGGGCCAGGTCTCCGGCCGTCATCTCGCCCCGCCGCAGTAGGCGGAGAATCTCACGGCGAGTTGGGTCGGCGATGGCTTTGAACGCCTGGTTGGAAGACGAGGTCGTAGTTAGATCGTCATGTAATTAGATGACTATCGAAATATACGAACAAAAAAGGGCTCTGTCAAGAGCCTCCATTGAGGACCCCGGCGGGAGCACTTCTCTGAGGGACGCCTCCCTTTGATTTTCGGGTGTTTGCGGGCGAGGCGCACCCCGCCACATGGAACTAGCGCGCTTCTTCGGGAACTATTTTCAACTCCAGCTTTTCGGTCCAGCGCAACACGGTTAGCGAACAGCTCACGCCGACGCGTACGTCGGTGAGGACGCGGTGCAGATCGTCGACCCCGGCGACCGGTTGGCCCTCTAGGGCAACGATGACGTCTCCTTCGCGCAGCCCTGCGCGCTTTGCCGGACTGTTTTCTTCCACGCCTAGCACCACGACTCCCATCTCCTTAGGGAGGTCGTAGAAGCGCACGACCCGCCGGTGAACGGGCACGGTCTGCGCCGAGACGCCAATGTAGCTACGGCGAATGCGGCCATCGCGCAAAAGCCGGCTGGCCACGAACTTTGCCGTGTTGATGCCAATGGCAAAACAGATTCCTTGCGCCGGCAGAATGGTTGCGGTATTCACGCCCACGACTCGTCCTGCGGAGTCGACTAGAGGCCCGCCCGAGTTGCCCGGGTTCAGCGAGGCATCGGTTTGAATCACGTCGTCGATCAGCCGCCCGGAGTAGGACCGCAGCGACCGCCCCAACGCGCTCACGACTCCCGCCGTCACCGTCGATTGAAATCCGTAAGGGGCTCCAATCGCGATCACGATCTGGCCCACACGCAGGCGCTGCGAGTCGCCCAGGGCCGCGGCGGTCAGGCCCGGTCCGCGAAGCTCATTCACGCGGATCACCGCCAGATCGCTCGCCGGATCGTCGCCGATCACCGTGGCTGGCATGCGTTCTCCATCGGCCAGAGTTACGCCTATGCGCACGGCATCGTGCACCACGTGGCTGTTGGTGAGGATCAGGCCGTCCGGAGTGAACACGAATCCCGAGCCTCCCCCCTGACGCTCGCGCGGCTCGCCTGAACGCGTGCGGCCGGAACTCTGGTGGACTTCAATGTTCACCACTGACGGGCTCATGCGCTCGACCGCGCCCGTCACCGCCGTCGAGTAGGCGTCCAGCAGCGAGCCGTCCGCGTCCCTGGGTGTCGCGGCCTCATGCCCAAGGGCGGGTGTCTCGAGGCCATCGGAATCAGACTGATTCAGAGTCGCCGAATGCCCAAGGGCTGTTGAAAATACAGCTCCACTTTCTAAGGAACTCATGTTGGATAGATGCCGGTCGATCTAGGTTGGATTCAGGCCGTGGCGCTTCGCTCTGCCGAACAGCCGGGGGCGGCTGTCCCCCCATATCAAAACAGCGAAAAAACCGGGACCGTTGATTTGGTCCCGGCTAGTGTTGGCTGGTTGCCCGGATAAACTTGAGTTCCTGTTTTCAAGTTTCAGGTTCTTGGTTGCGAGTGGACTTCGAAGCTGTAGTCATTTGCTGCTCACCCGAAACTCGAAATTTCAGCTACGCGCTGCGCCGCGGCCTTACCGTCAAGTCTCGCACCTGAGTCAGGATACTCGACATCTGCATCCCATTTAGTTGCGAAACAAAGGGTAAGAGTTCGGCGATAAATTGATCTTTCATCAATTCGTTGACTTCCTCCTGGCGGCTGCGTTCGCCGCCGCTGAGCAGATCGGGCACAGTGACCTCCAGTGCTCGCGCCAACCGTTCCAGGGAAGACAGCGTAGGCGTGGCTTTCTCGTTTTCAATTTTAGAAACGTAGGTGCGCGGTACGGACATGCGTCCGGCCAGTTGGCGTTGACTGAGCCCGTTGCGCAGGCGCAGCGATCGGATGGAGGTCGCGAGATTCAAATGTCCGCGACCGGTGCCGGGCACCGGCATCATCATTGGTGGCGCCACCATGATGGGTTCGGGTTCAGGTTCTTCGTCCAGCGACGCGTGGCAGCGTCGGCAATTATTGTTGGAATTACGAAACTGGACCAGCAGGCAATGATCGCATCGTACGACTTCCCGTGAATCTACCGGGGCAAGAGTCGTGGCCATCGGGTTGTGGGAGTGCCAGAGCGGGCTACTCCTTACAGCCTTGGTGCTTGGAACCAATTGGGGGAGAGGTTCCGACTGCTTGGTCAATCTGCGGCATCTGCCCTGTGGAAGTCAAGGTTAAAATACGAGAACCCCGCGAAGTTTGCGGATAAAAACAGAAGCAACACGTGAAATACCCGGAGAAAACAGGCGAAGCCCATGATCGATCGCGAATCCGCGTGGTGTTTACTAAGTGGGTTCGCTGTCCTGAGACTGAGAAGGCGGTTTTGAGTGTTGTAATCGCTGTTCACAACAGGAATGCGTTTTCGCATAGAATCTGCTGAACGGAAATTGCATGAGCGACAATCCTGATTGGGTTTTCTACCACGACGATAAAGCGACGGAGGCAGAAATAATGCCTCGACTGGTCGAAGAGTTCCCCGGATTCCGGCCCCGCTGGGAGAAGCACCTCTCGTTCTGGAAGGGCGAGCCCGCGGGTGGTCACAATGATATCTCGGAGTTTGCCCAATTCGTGGTAAAGGAACTCTATCCGAGCGGCAA
>CAZILJ010000678.1:0-1859 GCA_964539915.1 uncultured Acidobacteriaceae bacterium
CGGGTTTCGCGCGCCGCCGTCTTTACACACCGAACGCTTGCGCAAAGCGCCCTTGGGATACTTCTTCGACGTGATGACCGAGGGATTTGGCGCGATGCCCGAGTACGCCTCGCAAATTCCGCCTCATGATCGCTGGTGCATTGTGGCTTATATCCGGGCTTTGCAGTTGAGTCAGGACGCAACCATGAGCGATGTTGCGCCGGGCCAGAAAGTTCCGTCCGAAGCGCCAGTGTTTCGCGGCGATCCCGGTTCGGGGGCAACTTTGCCCGAACTCCAGCCCGCTGCCAGCGGCGAAAAAGGAGCCGAGTCGAAATGACGGCGCATGCGAACAATCTGGACCTGACGGCACCGCCGGTGGTGAAGACCATCCAACGGCGTTCCCTTGTCATCGGTCTGATTTTCGCCGCGATCTCCCTGGTTTTGGCGTTCGTTCGTCCGGATGAGTTCTTCCGGGCCTACCTGCTCGGCTACATGTGCTGGCTTGGAGTCACTCTCGGATCGATGGCGATTCTTATGATCCGGCACCTCACCGGCGGTGGATGGGGCATGGTCATCCGCAGGATTCTGGGCGCGGCCATGCGGTGCCTGCCACTGATGGCGGTGTTGTTCGTTCCAATCCTTCTCGGAATGCCAAAACTCTACGTGTGGGCTCGGCCTCTCGATTCCATCGCGGACCAACATCTCCGTGAACACTTACAGGACCTCGCCAAGTCCTACCTGAATGTCCAGGGGTTCATCATTCGCACGGTAATTTACCTGGGCATCTGGAATCTGTTGTCGTTCTTGCTCACCAGGTGGTCGAAGGAACAGGACAGCCCTTCATCGCGTGACAACACCGCGCGTTTCAAGGCGGTAAGCGGGCCCGGTCTGATTCTCTACGCATTCACGATTTCATTTGCCGCTATCGACTGGGTGATGTCCATCGACCCGAGTTGGATTTCGACGATCTATGGATTGTTGATCCTCATCGGCGAATTGCTTTCGGCGATGTGTTTCGCCGTTGTCGTGGAGCGGATTCTGGTGAACTACAAGCCCATGTCAGAGATGTTGAAACCTGATTTCGTGCATGACCACGGCAAGTGGATGCTGACTTTCATTATGGTCTGGGCCTACTTCTCGTTTTCGCAGTGGCTGATTATCTGGGCGGGGAATTTGCCGGAAGAAATCACCTGGTACCTGAGGAGGTTGAACGGCGGCTGGGGATTTGTTGGACTGTTCCTCGTAATATTTCAATTCGCTGTGCCTTTCGTTCTCTTGCTTTCGCGCCCCTTCAAACGCGATATACGCCGGTTGGTCTGGCTCGCGACCTGGATCATGCTCATGCGTTACCTGGATCTTTTCTGGATCATCGAGCCCAACTTTTCAACGACATTGAGCCTCACGTTGGCGGATATAGTGCTCCCGGTGGCCATTGGCGGATTTTGGTTGGCTTACTTCTTCCGCAATTTGAGTTCTCTGCCGCTTCTGCCCGCGTACGATGTGGCCGCGAGCGAGGTATTGGAACCAGCACATGAGTGAGGACCTAAAACACGTGCACGGGGAAGAAGGCTTCGAGCGGCAGGACTTGAGCGCCCAGGCAATCTACGCGTTCCTGATCAGCCTGGTTGTGGGAGGAGTGCTGGTTTATCTGGTGGTTTTGGGCCTGTACAAATTCATGGATGCGCGCCAGAGAGCGCGTCACCCTCAGCAGAGCCCGCTGGTGCAGCAGGTGGACACCAATACACGTATCGTTTCGCCGGACGAGATCAAGAGGTTTCCCGAACCGCGCTTGGAACGAAACGAGCGAATTGAGATCAACGATTTCCGGCTGAAAGAAGAGCAAACGCTAAACAGCTATGGCTGGATCGACGAAAAGTCAG
>CAZILJ010000679.1:0-4659 GCA_964539915.1 uncultured Acidobacteriaceae bacterium
TGAAGATCCGCATTCTGAATGCGTCGAAGAAGGACTTGCTGCGCGATCTGCAGCGCGCGCCTGAATTCGATCAAAGCGCGATGTTCAAGAAGGTCTACGAAGAAGAGTACGGCCTTTTTGGGGGCGAGCCGTTCGGTGCCCTGGTAGGCGACTACGAATTCAGCAAGCATCCGGAAGATCTGGAATTGCTGGAGAAGGTCTCGCAAGTTGCGGCATCCGCCCATGCTCCATTTCTTTCGGCAGCGTCGTCGGAATTGCTCAACATGGAAAGCTTCACGAACCTTGACCAGCCTCGGGACATCGGCAAGATTTTTGATAGCACCGAGTACGCCAAGTGGAAGGGCTTCCGTGAGAGCGAGGACTCGAAGTATGTCTGCCTGACCTGCCCGCGTGTCCTGATGCGCCTGCCCTACGGCCGCGATACTGCTCCGGTAGAGGGCTTCAATTTTGAAGAGGGAGTGGACGGAACCGATCACTCCAAATACCTCTGGGGCAATTCCGCATATGCGCTGGCGTCGAAAATGACGCAGGCATTCGCCACCTACGGTTGGTGCGTAGCCATTCGGGGAGTGGAAGGCGGCGGCCTGGTGGATGGGCTTCCGTCGCACACCTTCCGCACGGACGAAGGCGATGTGGCACTAAAGTGCCCGACCGAGATTGCCATCACCGACCGCCGGGAAAAAGAACTGGCGGATCAGGGACTGGTGTCGCTGGTGCACTGCAAAGGCACGGATAAGGCTGCATTCTTCAGCATCCAGTCCTGCAACAAGCCGAAGCTGTATGACAGCGACGCGGCCACGGCGAATGCGCGGATTTCAGCGCAGTTGCCCTACATGATGGCTACTTGCCGGTTCGCGCATTATTTGAAGGCGATGATGCGGGATAAGATCGGCGGCTTCATGTCGCGTGACGAGTGCTGGCGCTTCCTGAATCGCTGGATCGGCCAGTACGTGACGCAGGACGACAAGGCTAATCAGACCACAAAAGCCAAGTTCCCCCTGCGCGAAGCTCGTGTGGATGTGGAAGAAGTGAAAGGCAAGCCCGGGGTCTACCGCGCCATTGCCTATCTTCGACCGCATTTTCAGCTCGATGAACTCAGTGTGTCGCTCCGGCTGGTGGCGGAACTGCCGGCTGCTGCGAAGTCATAAACCGCTGTACCTACGTCGGAGCGTTACCCAAGGCCGTCAACGGTCCTTGGATTTCAGTGTCGTGATCAGGAGGAGTTGCTATGGCAAGTGATGCGTATCTTTTGATAGACGGAATCAACGGGGAGTCCCAGGCGCAAGGGATGACCAACAACATTGAGCTGGACAGCTTTTCGTTCGGAGCTTCGAATCAGGCTGACGTAGGCGGAAAGGGCCTTTCCGCTGGAAAGTGCTCGCTGTCGGACTTCAGCTTTACGTGCGCGGTAGACCAGGCAAGCTATCAGATTCTGAAAGCCCTGTACACCGGCCAGCACATTGCCACCAGCGTGTTCAGTCTTCGGAAGTCGACTGGCGCCGCGACCCCGTACGTTTATCTGAAGGTCACGATGACCAATTGCTACATCACCAGTAACAGCATGGGTGGAGGCGCACAAGGCGTACCGTCCCAGAGTGTGAGCATCGCCTACGAGCAGATCGAATTCGACTATTACACGCAGGATACGTCGAGTGGTGCGGTTACACAGGCCGGAGCCGCAACCTACAACATTGGCGCCGTGCAGCAGACCTAGGCTGTCGGTGGACTGAAAACTGGAGGCATCTTCGAAGACGGGGGATTTCGCCCCGTAGCGGAGGTGCCTCCACGCTCTACAGCAACTTCGGTCCGGTAGAGTCTCTTTCTGGCTAACCCGACCGGAGTTGTTTTCCAAAATTCATTCCATGTATCGTGGGTGACCGATGAATCCACAAGAATTGTATCGAGCGGGCCGGCTGAGCGATGCCATTAAGGCGTTGAGCGCGGAATTGCGGGACAATCCTGGGGACACGCGGCGGCGCACGTTTCTGTTCGAACTCCTGTGTTTTGCGGGCGAATACGAGCGGGCAGACAAGCAACTGGAAGTGCTGGCGCAAGCCGGACCGTCCAGCGAAATGGGAGTTCTACTGTATCGCAGCGCGCTGTTCGCCGAGCGCCAGCGCCATGATTTGTTCGAACGAAAAGAATTTCCGGCGGAGAAGGTTGACAGCGAAGCCGAGCGCGGAGGAGTGGCGAACGGCAATCCTTTCGCGTCGTTCTCGGACGCGGATCCGAGAACGGGAGCCATGCTTGAGATTTTTGCGGCGGGAAATTATCTGCTGCTGCCGTTGGAACATGTGGCTTCGATCCAGATTCCGCCGCCGCAAAGGCTGAGAGATCTTTTGTGGACTCCGGCCGCGGTGCGTACGGCGCCATCGTTTAAAGGAACTGAGCTCGGAGAAGTGTTGATTCCAGTCCTGGCTCCTTTCTCCTCGAAGCATCCAGACGAAGCTGTACGGCTAGGACGCGCGACCGTCTGGGAGAAGCCCGAAGGTTACGAATATCAAGTTCCGTTTGGCCAAAAAATGTGGCTGGTTGACGAAGAAGAGATCCCATTGCTTGAACTGCGCGCGCTTGAGTTCAACCCAGCTTCAGTGGCCGCCTGACCTATCATGCCTTTTCCCGACGATCTGCTAAACCCTATTGAAGGGCCCAATCCGAGTGGCGCCAACCTGCGCTACGACCCGGTCTACGACAAGATCAAGGAAGCACGGCGAGAAGAAGACCAGCCGCCGCCGGGAATGACCGAGCGCGACCGCAAGGTTGCCGAGAACCCTCTGGTGATCAAGTTAACTACCGACTTGCTCACCAAGAAAACCAAAGACCTGCAACTGGCTGCCTGGCTCACGGAGGCGTTGCTGAAGCAAAAGGGCTTCGCCGGACTGAAGGATGGTCTTGGGTTGTGCTATGGCTTCGTTGACAAGTTCTGGGAAACGGTGTTTCCGGAACTAGAGGATGGCGATGCGCAATCTCGGGGAGCGCCTTTGGGGTTTGTCGGAACAAAGCTGGAGATTCCGCTGAAGCTGGTTCCGGTGGTGGACAAGGCTTCGTATAGCTTGCTGGATTACCAGCAGTCGCGCGAGGTTGGATACGAGGACCAGGCAAAGACTGACGAGGCAAAAAAGAAGCGAGCCGGGCTCGTCAAAGAGGGCAAGCTCACTCCGGAAAATTTCGATAAGGCGTTTGAAGAAACTCCGAAGAAGTTTTACGCGCAGGCCGAGCAGGATCTGGACGCAAGCTTGGCCACGCTCGCCCAGCTGAAGAAAACCTGCGACGAGAAGTTTGGCGACGATGGACCTGCCTTTGGCCCGCTGCAGTCGGCGCTCGATGCAACCCGCCACCTGATCCACGGCTTCTTGCAGAAGAAGCGCGAGAAGGAACCGGATCCGGTGGAAGTGGTCGCGACTGCGGAGAATCCTGCGGAAGGGCAGGCGGAAGCTGCCGGTCCGGTGCGAACCGGGTTACTCATTTCGCTGGAAACGTCGTCGGAGCCGCCCGATCGGGTGGATGCGATTCGCAAGGTGGCAGACGCGGCAGCATTTCTGCGGCGGCGTGAACCCACGAGTCCAGCTTCGTATTTAATGTTGCGCGGGCTGCGTTGGGGAGAGTTGCGCGCGGCCATCGATTTGGCGGACCCTACCCGGCTGGAAGCGCCGCCTACCGAGCTTCGCCGGCATTTGAAAAAACTCCTGCTCGACAAAAAGTACGAACAACTACTGGAAGCAGCCGAGAGCGCCATGGCGTTGCCGTGCAGCCGGGCCTGGCTTGATTTGCAACGGTTTGTAGTCGAAGCGTGTGACGGCCTCGGCGGTGGTTACGAAGCGATTGCCCGCGCGATTCGCTCGGAGCTGAAGACGCTCGTCACCGATATTCCGCAACTGCTGGATGCCACCCTGATGGACGAGACGCCTGCGGCCAACCCTGAGACGCGCGCATGGTTGGTAGGGCTGAGCCAGGCACCTTGCGAGCTGGCTCCTACCGCGGAGGCGCCGCTTCGAGTGTCGACCAGTTCCAACGGTACGGGAGCGAGGTGGCCGGGGCAGACCACCGATGCCTATACTTTGGCGCTTCAAGCTTTACGCGAAGGGCAGGAGCGGAAGGCGTTCGAAATCCTGCAGCAGGATATCGCACGTAAGCGCTCGGGACGAGAGCGATTCCGCCGGCGGATGCAGTTGGTTGAGATCTGCGCGACGACGAACAAAGGAAACGTCGCGCAACCGATCCTGGACGATCTGGCTGCGGCCATCGAAACCCACAAGCTGGATGAATGGGAAGATCCAGGCGTGGTGGCAGGGGCCTTAGCCACCATCATGAAGATGAGCACGAAGATCCAGGCAGACAAGGCGGCGCAGCAAAAACTGTTCGAGCGCATCTGCCGGCTCGACCCCGCGCAGGCGTTGGGAGACGCGAAATAAGCCATGCCTAGGCGAGATGCCACGGGACCGGTCACGCTCTCGGTGTTGGACCGCCTGATTGATCGGGATCCGAAAACTCGTTCGGAGGTCCCTTTCACGCGTGCGCAATCGTTGCGTGAACTGAAATTGGCCCTGAAGCGCGATTTGGAATGGCTGCTCAACACCAGAAAGACGATCGATCCAGCGCCTGACTCAGCCCGGGAAACAGTCCGTTCCGTTTACCAGTACGGATTTCCGGACATATCTT
>CAZILJ010000680.1:0-1705 GCA_964539915.1 uncultured Acidobacteriaceae bacterium
CAGCCTCGGCGGAGTCCCGGCTTTTCTTCATCGGCTTGAGGTGCATGCGCGCCAACGTGCCCACGATTTCCAAGTGGCTTAGCTCTTCGGTTCCGATGTCCATCAGCATGTCCTTGCGGTCCGGATCATCACAATTGAGGCCTTGAATTGAGTACTGCATGGCAGCCGCAAGCTCGCCGTTAGCCCCGCCGAATTGCTCCAGCAACATGTTGCCAAATTGGGGATCGGGACTTCCGACCTTCACCGTGTACATTAGTTTCTTTATGTGGTGGTACATTCGTATTTTCTCCTCCTGTTTAGCTCACTCATTCGACTGAAATGGATCGCTGTGGTTTCGATGATGACTATGCGACGCGTTTAGGCGTCGTCGGTCGCGGCTTGGACAGGTCCTGCTGTTCTTCAGAGCCTTCTTCGTTGGCTTGTGTGTTGATGTCTTTTGCGAGCGCGGCAAGTTTTTCGTCGGTTTGCTTTTCTTCGGCTAGAGTCTCTTCGAGCAGTGACGCGTGCTTTGTTTGTCCAAGTACCTTAGCGAACTCGCAGACCGCTGCGTACGCTGCCATCTCGTAGTGTTCGACGCGCCGGGCAGCGCCGATTAATCCTGCGTCCAACACGGCATCTGCAAAGCCTTCCTCCATCACTTCAGAACCTTCTTTGACCAGACCCTCCATGCCGACGCACTTCTTGCCCTTTGGGCTCGCGTCTAGCGATTCGAAGATTTGTTCAAGTCGTTGAACGTGGCCTTTGGTTTGTTCCAGATGCGCTTCGAAGCCGGAGCTGAGTTCGTCTGAAGACGCAGCTTTTGCCATCTTTGGAAGGGCTTTCAGTAACTGATTCTCTGCGCTGAAGAGATCTTTCAATTCATCGACATACAGTCTTTTCAAATTCTCGCTTGGCATTTTTCCTCCATGGAAATGAGTTCGTTCAGTGGGCAAGCAAAGGCGAAACTCGCACCATCGGTTAAAATACGGGGCAGCGAACCCATACCCGCCATCGCGAGGATTCAGTTCGCTACGCCCAGGGGGTCAGGCTACTTCGCGAGCGCGAGCCTTATGGTCTTTATCGGCCGTGGCTTCGCCGGTGGAGGACACATCCTGTGCGCCTGTGCGCTGCAGGATCTCTTTGGCTTTGTGCGTCCACGCAGAATCATCGGAATGAACCGACAGGAGAATTCCGCCATCTTTGACGCGGCCTTCGTATCGCTTGGCTTCGTACTCCGGGATTCCCATGCCGATCAGAGCACCCGTAAGCCCACCTACCGCTCCCCCGACCCCGGCTCCAGCAAGGGCAGCCATAATAGGCCCGGCGGCTATGAATGGCCCCAGTCCCGGAATCGCGAGGGCACCGATACCGAGTAGCCATCCCAAACCGCCGCCTAACACCGCACCGGTTCCAGCGCCTGTTGTGGCACCTTCAGGCGCCTTAGTGTTTTTCTCGTGAGCAAAATCCTTCGTGCCAGCGCCCTCGGGAAGAAGTACTGAGATGTCTGTGTTCCGAAAATTGGCCGCTTTCAATGCGTCCACGGCGTTCTCGGCGCTCGTGCGATTCGGATAAATGCCAAATACTGCTGTGTTTTTACCTGCCATTTTGATTCTCCTTTTTGTTTCTCTGTTAGTTCTTGGGTTTTATGTCCAATTGGCTGGTTACTTTATTTTCGCCCGCCACTTCGGTGGCCTTTGTTTCGACCATCTTCTTCTCGTCCTCGGAT
>CAZILJ010000681.1:0-4983 GCA_964539915.1 uncultured Acidobacteriaceae bacterium
ATTCTTGTCATGCTCTGCGCCTGTTGGCAAGCGTATGGTCAGACGACCATGACTCCTGATCGGAAGATAGCGCCGCTTGATCAGTATCTGATGGAACGAAATGCCGAAATCGCCTTAGCACGGAGCGCAGCACCTGACTCCATATTCCCACGATGCTGATGTTTTCAGACGTTTTCGTTCTCGGACCGCACCGGTACGAAATCGCAGTCAAAAGCAAGAATGGATTCGCTGTATTGTGCAGCGATCCGGGACGGCTGGTGCCGAAGACCCGGACTTTTGGAACCCAAAACTGAGGGCTCCCATCGGTTTTACTGCGCTAGCTGCACACGATCGTACTGGCCAATCGTTTTCAAGACCGAATTGGTCTTAGCCGGAATGTCCAAAGCGCAAATGTTCGAGAACATTAAGTCGAGCTTCGACAAGAAGGACCTGCCGACGAGGGAACTTGGCTCCATGTGCTACATGTTGTCACGGGACCAGTACCTTAGTGACGCGAATGGGCACTGGCATCCCCATCTGATGTTCTTCCTTCCGCAAACTTCGGACGTGGTTTGGGGAGCCGGGTCGCCGGGCTCTCCCGTTCTGATGGGTCCGGACCCTTATGATCATTTAACCGTGTTTCTGATTCCAGTCGGCAAGTGGCCGAACGGATCGGCCGAACGTCAGACGATAACTCCGTCAGCGACTCCCACAAGCATTAGGGGCGAGCTCAAGCGATTTTGAGATAGGTTCTACGCTGTAAGGCAGTACTCGGTTATGTCGGTGTTGGGGGCTGGAGACCGAGGGTCCGGAGCATGGTGACGATCTGGCCGCGATGAAGCGTGGAATGGTTCACCGCGTGGAGTACGATCTGCCAGCGAGGAACGGCAGGCTGGAGCGGCGAAATGGCTGGTCCGCGCGCGCAAACACAAAAGGCAGAACCGGTAGAATGCACGGACTCAGAATCGTTAGCACACCGCCAACAAAAGCCAACAAGTAGCTCAGCACCAGCTCGTCCGCTCCGCATCGTCTATTCTTCGCGGCATTTCTTCTCCCTTATTTCTTATAAAGTTCGGGAAATTGCCGGCGAAGATGTTCCACCTTGAGTGCATCGTTGAAGGCGATGTACGGGTTGTCCGGATGGAGCATGGCGTAATTTTGATAACAGGCCTCGGCAGCGTAGAACGCCTTCCGCGGAACGACCTGCGTCACAATCGGACGGGAAAAGACATGGCCTGATCCAGTTGGGCGATGTATGCCTCCGCGATGTGTTTTTGCTCATCATTGCGGTAGAAGATCACCGACCGGTATTGGCTGCCGGTGTCTGGCCCTTGACAATTCAGCTGCGTCGGGTCGTGGGCGACAGAGAAAAACACTTTGAGAAGCTGTCCGTAGGAAACGTGCGCCGGGTCGAAGGTAATCTGTACGAATTCGGCGTGCCCGGTGTGTCCCGTGCTGACGACTTCGCATTCAGCCGTGGCCGACGAACCGCCGGAGTACCCGGAAGTGGCACTCTTGACGCCTTTGACATGTTGGAAAACAGCCTGGATTCCCCGGAAGCAGCCGTCTGCGATAACCGCAGTCTCTTTCCCGGACCGTGGCGCTACGGCGAATCCACGACAGGATTGGGGAGAACAAGGCTGCCTTCCGCGGCGTCAACGTGGTTCTGTGCAAACATCGCCCCCAAGAGTAGGGTTGCGATTGCCGCGATTGTCACCCTGCTCCACCTCCGAGTCTTCCCTACAGGATGCATCGTGCGCACCTCACCCAAACAATTTGGATTCCTAAGCGTCCCAAAAGTTGCGCGCGCGCGCGACGCCAGGAAATTCGCCTTCCGGTTCAGGCATCCAGCATGCCGGTCGAAATCGATCGTGGAAACCCAGTCTCCGGGTCGAATTCATCGCGCCAGGCGGCTAACGCCACTTCTTTGGTCGGGCAGAAAAACTCCAACCCTTCGCTCTGGACAACCACAATCTGCCACAACCCGTAGGCCTCGTTGAATCCGATAGTGGCTACATGCTCGCCCGACTTGTTAAGTAGTGCCGTCTGGTCCCGCACCGTGACCTCGCTCTTAACTTCATCATTTTACATTCCTCCGAGACCGCCCTATATACGGGCATCTTGACTCAGATTCCGACGGCGTATACCGAAGCATCCACCTTGCGCCTTAAGAAATGTAATAGAATCGCTCGCGATGTTTCTCGCCGCCATCTCCGGAGGGTTCAATGCGATTGCCCCGCGTATTCGAAACTCTGTTCCCTTGCCTTGCAGTGGCTGTCGCGCTCTGCGTAGTTAGCTCAATGGCGTCGGCTCAAAGCGCATCCAAAGCTGACAAAGGGAACAAGAAGAGGTCGTGTGCGAGCGATGACAGCGGGTTGAAGCTACCCGCAGGCTTTTGCGCGACCGTACTTGCTGAAGGCATTGGTCACACTCGTCACCTCGTGGTTTCGCCGAGCGGAGTGGTCTACGTCAACACCTGGTCCGGAGACTACTACAACTTCGACAAAGTGCCTGGAGGCGGATTTCTGGTGGCCCTGCAAGACAAAACCGGCGCGGGCAAGGCCGACGTGATCGCGCGCTTCGGTGAGACCGAGCAGACGGGAGGACATGGCGGTGTAGGCATTGGCATGTATAAGGGATCGATCTATGCCGAAATCAACGATCGTATCGTACGCTATTCGCTTTCCGACGGCGCCATCGTGCCGAAAGAAGCTCCGGAAACGATTGTCTCGGGATTGCCTCTCGGCGACGACCATCCCATGCATCCATTCATCATCGGGTCCGACGGATCGATGTACATAGATGTTGCTACTGCCACCAATTCGTGCCAGCCGAAGAACAGGCAACCGAAAGTGCCCGGTGCGAGCCCATGCACCGAACTTGAAACCCGCGGCGGCATCTGGCGCTACGACGCGAACAAGACGAATCAGAAGTTTTCGCCGGCTGAGCGCTACGCGACGGGCATACGCAATGGGGAGGGATTTGCCTTTGACTCCGCCGGACGTCTATTCGTGACCCAGCACGGTCGTGACCAACTTCATTCGAACTGGCCGGATCTTTATAAGCCCTCCGACGAAGCCTTGCAGCCGGGGGAAGAACTGATGCTGCTGAAGTCCGGAGGCGACTACGGCTGGCCCGAGTGTTACTACGACGTGGTGCAAAAGAAGCTTGTCCTTGCGCCAGAATACGGTGGCGACGGCGGCAAAGCGGTGGGGGTGTGCGCGAACAAACTTGCCCCGGCTGCCGCCTTTCCCGCCCACTGGGCGCCGAACGGCGCAGTGCATTACGATGGAAAACAATTTCCGGCTCGCTATCGCGAGGGCGTCTTCATCGCCTTCCATGGTTCATGGAACCGCGCGCCCTACGCCCAAGGCGGCTACAACGTGGTGTTTCAGCCACTCGCCGGCGACCATGCATCTGGCACATGCGAGATTTTCGCTGACGGTTTCGCGGGAGCAAAGAAAACGCCGGAAGGTGCCAAATATCGTCCCACGGGTCTTGCGGTCGGGCCGGACGGCGCGCTCTACGTTTCCGAGGACATAAAAGGACGAATTTATCGAATTGTCTACGCGGGTGATCCTTCAGGGCCCGTGCCGAAAGGCACTCCATGCCCGAGCATTTCAGCACCAGTTGGCGACGTGGTGCAAGCGGCCGCGCAACCGCCGGAAAGCAACACCGCTGACCTTCCCGTTCCGGAAGGATCATCGCCCGACATGGTTGCGCTGGGGAATCGCATCTACCACGGTCAAGTGGGCGGAGCGAGTTGCACCGGTTGCCACGGTGCGAACGGCACCGGCTCTACGTTGGGTCCCGATCTCACGAAAAAGAAATGGCTGTGGAGCGACGGAAGTCTCGCCGGAATTCTGAAAGTCATCACCGACGGCGTTCCGAAACCCAAGCAATACCGCAGCCCGATGCCGCCGATGGGCGGCGCGCAACTCTCCGACACTCAGGCGTCGGCGCTTGCAGCCTATATCTGGGGTCTCAGCCATTAGTCCGCGACGAGCGCCAACCCGGCAGCAGCGGCCGGACTCGGCATTCCCGGTGAGAAGATTTATCCGGAAAGTATTACTTCGATCGCGGATGGCAGAGTCATTATCGGGAGCATCGGAGCGAGAACCATATATGTTGTAAAGCCGGGTGCTGCTACTGCCGAACCTTGGACGCAGCCAGACACTCCTTGATGTTTGGCCGGTTGTGGAATCATGTCGCCCACGACCTTGCGCAGCAGGTGCAAACCAGCATCCTGGGGGTTCATTAATGAGCGCGAGTAAGGCAGTCGCATGCGGTTCGCTTGCAAGCGTGATTTAACGATTACGGCAACGAATTTGCTTGCCGACCGTGATCCTTTGCGAATTGGTTTCGTCGACACAGGCCATGCACGCGAGCGGCGTGGACGTTCATCGGGAGGCGATGATAAGCTTGCGGTCTTATTGTTCGCATGCGAGGCGATTTCGAGAGGTGAGATTCTGCCAGTGCCGACGGAACGAAATCCGATGGACTCCGATCTGATCAGTGCGCCAGAAGCGACCGGCGGCATGCGCAGCGTCGCGCAAGCGGTGTTCTCACCACTCACGCGCGCCGCAATCTTCCTGGTCGCGACGATAAAGTCAGGCCCCGACAATCTCGCGACCACTCGTTCGTTCTGCGGAGACCTTGCGACGCTGCTTCGCGCCGTAGAGTTTCGCGATATCGAAGGTGGCCTCTCCTGCGTCATGGGGTTTGGGTCGGACGGGTGGGACCGGCTCTTTGGGACGCCGCGGCCGGAGGAGTTGCACGCATTCCGGGAGATACGTGCCGGAGAACGCCACGCGGTCGCTACGCCGGGCGATTTGCTGTTTCACATCCGCGCGAAGCGCATGGATTTGTGCTTTGAGCTGGCGACGCAAATCATGGCGAGCATCGGAGACGCTGTTTCGCCGGTAGATGAAGTACACGGCTTTCGTTATTTCGATGACCGCGACCTGATCGGTTTCGTGGATGGGACGGAGAATCCGCGGGGGG
>CAZILJ010000682.1:0-3146 GCA_964539915.1 uncultured Acidobacteriaceae bacterium
AGAAGTCCTGAGAGCCTGGCTACCGTCCGCGCTGAGAACGCATTGCCGTCGCCCGAGGTGTGAGCCGTAGGCGGGAAAGCCGCACGTACATCTTCGACGCTTCGAGCACACGCAAGCCGCTTCCGCAGTTGACCGGCAAGCCGACATTGGCTTGCACCGCAACATCTGACGCGGTGGCCATTTGCGGACATGCGGGAGCGGCAATCAATCTCGTGGCTTGGAGCGATCGGCGCCCCGTCTACTTGGCGTTGGCCTGTGCGATCTGGCCCACCAGCGTGGCCCAATCCATCTCGATTGCTGCATAGACCGCGCCGGCCTCGGGCCGAACGTTGTCTTTGAGGACCTCGATCATGAGAGTCCCGTAATCCGAGAGGATAACGCCAGCTTGCATCATCCGGAGCAGGCCCACCTGACGTTTGGTTTCACTGAACGTGCCGCAGGCATCCACGGCGACGTACGCATCGAGACCCTTGTTGACGGCGGTGATGGCGGGGAATGCAGCGCAAACTTCGAGCGAAAGACCCGCAAAAACCAGCTTCCTTCGGCCGGTCGTTTCGATAGCGTGTGCGACCCGCGCATCATCGAAAGCATTGACAGAGGAACGGTCGATGATTTGCACCCCGGGTAAAGCTTCGACCAGTTCAGGAAACGTCGGTCCCCACATGCTGTCGCGAGCCGTCGTGGTCACGACGATCGGGAGCTTCAGTGTCTTGGCGGCTTTCGCAAGGCCGACGACGTTATGCTTGAGCTCTGCGATCGAGTAGTCACGCACTCCGGTCATAAGGCCGACCTGGTGATCAATGAGGACGAGCGCGGCGTTTTCGGATGTGAGTGGCTCGTAAAGGCGGGTTGGGTTGGACATGGCATTTTTCTCCAGGAAATTTGTGGCTGCGGCGGCTGGTGCGACGCCAAGGATGGTCGTGCCGGCGCCAAGCATTGTTGACTGCAGAAATCGACGCCGTTCCATTCGGCCTCCGCGGTGTGCATCCGTCGTCGGATCTTCGGTCCGACCGGGAGTTAGCTGCTGGACGATCGGCCGAAAAGTCGCCAAAATCACAACTCAGCGTCCGGACCATTGGACGATGAGGCGACGCGTGCTGGATTTGAATGACTTTTTCTACTTTGTGCAGGTCGTTGACCGCGGGGGGTTTACGGCCGCCGGCCGGACGCTACGAATTCCGAAATCGACTTTGAGCCATCGCATTCAGTAGCTGGAGACCAATATCGGGGTCAGGTTGCTCAACCGCACGTCGCGTCGGTTCGGGGTGACCGATGCCGGAGGGGAATTCTATCGCCACGCGGTGACGATGTTGCGCGAGGCCGAACTGGCTGAAACCGCGATACGCCGTCGGCTGAATGAACCGACCGGCACCGTGCGCTGCACCGTGGCTGTGGCCACCATGCAGTTCGCAATGCCCGGTCTCGTGGCAGACTTTCTCGTCCGCTATCCAAAGGTCAATGTCGTCGCGCATGCGACTGACCAATACGTCGACATCGTCGGCGAGAATTTCGACGTTGCGATCAGAGCGCACTCGGACCCACTCCCCGATTCAACCCTGGTGCAACGAACGCTGACGCCAGCACCCTGGTTCCTGTTCGCGGGCGCGGCTTACGTTGACGCGAATGGGCCGTTGGATCGGCCGCATGATCTTGCGAAGCACCCCTCCCTATTCATGATGCGGACTGGGGTAAGTCCGATCTGGCGGCTTCGGCGTGCGGGCCATCGTAGGGAGGAAGTCGTCGTGCCACTTACGCCGCGGCTGCTCATAGACGACATGCTTTCTCTCAAACAGGCCGCCATCGGCGGCCTCGGCATCGTTGCGCTACCAGGTTATGTTTGTCGCGACGATGTGCAATCGGGCGTACTGCGGCAGGTCCTACCCGGTTGGATCGCAGACGATTCGACGCTGACGGCGCTAATGCCGTACCGGCAAGGCTTGCTGCCATCGGTCCGCGCCTTCGTCGAGCATTTAGCGGCCGAGCTGCCGAAGGCGGTGCGCATCTAAATAGTGAAATCTGCCGGACCCTTGTCCGATCGTCGGCCGCCATGTCGGTTCAGGGGCAGAGTCGGAGCCATGTCGATAGCCACCTCAGGTCTGTTTTGACAGCCGGGGTGCCTGGATGAAGTCGGTGCCGTGCAGTAATCTTGCTCCATGTCGCCCAAGCGTCGCTGGCTCGCGCCGCTCAATGGGGCGCGATGTAAAGGTAGCTGGCGGACAAATCGACAAAGCCGGCCTGCTGCAGATCGGGGAAAGCGGCTTTTAGGTTCTCGCTGTACGTTTTCGCGTCGGCGGATGCCGCATGGATCTCCTTGGCGCGCTTGACGTAGGTCATCGTGCTGTCGATCGCGGAGCGGCCGACGGGCGTGTCATGCCCGATGATGATCGTGTCGTAACCTTGAAGCGCCTTGAGCGACTCGAGAACGATCATCCAGTGATCGAAATGATTCGCTCCGGTGAAGGCGTGTTGCTTCGGTGAAAACACCAGGTCGAACGCCATCAACACTTTTTGGTCAGGCAGTAGAGCGGCGAGTTGCAAATCCGATTCGCCGTCGACGAACCGTTTGAAGTCATAGGTGACGCCGTCGATGCGTTGCGGACCTTCGGTGATTGTCTCCGTCGGGACGGTGACCTTCGTAGCGACCTTGTCGCCGTAAGTCCGGCGGAGGCCATCGAGCCTCGCTGGGCCTCTGGTGCGGATCTGGTCGGCGATCCCGTCCAGGGCGAACACGCGGGCGTCGGGGAAACGCTCGGTCAGAACCTGAAGACCGCCCCAGTGATCGGTATGCGCATGCGAGAGAATGATCCGATCGATGGGCTTGCCGAGCGTCTGCACATATGACGCAACTTCGTCGGCATATGGCAGCAGGAGCTGACCATCGAAGATGACGACCGCATTTGGCCCCTCGACCATCTGCGTATTGACCTGAAGGCCGTCGGCGGGGCTGAGGTAGGAATGAATTTTGACGGGCCCGAACTCGCTTACGAGGATGGCCCCCATGCGGCCCGGTGCCGCCGCATCCTTCGTTTCGGCCGCGCCACTGTTCTGCGCTAGTTCAACGTTCGCCGCGGCGGCAGCCGACAGGCGCGAGCCGACGAATGGGAACAGCGCGCCCGCAGCGAGTCGGAGAAAATGAGAACGCGACA
>CAZILJ010000683.1:0-1920 GCA_964539915.1 uncultured Acidobacteriaceae bacterium
TGCGCGCGGTGAAGCGGCGCGCACTGGTCGCCCAAGATATCAACCTGCGAGTGGCCGACCTGGTGCTCGATCCCGCCAGTCGAGAGGTTTCGCGTGGCGACGAGCGGATCGCGCTCACACGAACCGAATACAATCTGCTGGAACGCCTGATGTATCGGGCTGGCAAGGTGGTCTCCCGCCGCTCTCTCATCGAATCGGTGTGGGGTTTTGATCGCGAAATCGAGGAAAACACGCTCGACGCGTTCATGCGGCTTCTGCGCAACAAAGTCGATCCGCCGGGTCGCCCAAAGCTAATTCACACTGTGCGCGGTGTGGGGTACATGATTCGATCGGACGTGCAGTTATGAGAAGACTCTCGATCGGATTGCGGCTCACACTCTGGTACTTGGCGATTTTCGCGTTGGCTCAGTTAGTCTTCGGCGCGGGCATGTGGTTCATCCTGCGACACAATCTTTATGATCTGGTCGATGACGGCCTGGAGAGCCAACTCGACGACTTGAGAACGTTCCTGCGGGCGCAGAAGAAGGACGCTTCACTAGCAAAAGTACGGGAAGAAGTGAATGAGACCTACGCCATCCAACACCCCGGCGATTATTTGGAGATTTACGCGGAAGGTGGCGAACTAATTTATCGTTCCGGATTTCTACAGGCTCATGCGGGGCCACTGCTTCCCCCAGATCAAATCAAGAACGCCATCTTTGCTAGACGCCACATCGAAGGCCGGCCGTTCCGTTTTGCCTTTGAGAAGCTCAACGTCAACGGCCACCTTTACACCGTGGAAATGGGTGCCCGAGCCGACGACGCGGTGGAAACTCTCCATTTGTTCCGTGCCTATCTACTGATGTTTGCTCCACTGCTATTGCTGGTGGCAGCTGGCGGCGGCTACTGGTTGAGCCGGCGAGCCCTGTCTCCCGTGGATGCGCTTGTGCGAACTGCCCGCCAGGTCAGCGGAACGAATATGAGCGGCCGGCTTCAGAAATTGGCGACCGGCGATGAACTGCAGCGCCTCTCGGACACGTTAAATGAAATGCTTGACCGGATTGAATCCGCATTCCGGCGAATCACCGAATTCACCGCCGACGCGTCGCACGAACTGCGGACACCGGTATCTCTCATCCGCACCGAGGCCGAGTTGGCCTTGCGCCGGTCCCGGGAAGAGGCAGAGTACAAAGAATCGCTGCGTCACATTCTGCTGGAGGCGGAACGCACGACTAAACTGATTGAAGAATTGTTGTCCTTGGCCCGCATCGACTCGGGCCGCGAGACGCTGAACTTAGAGCCCGTTGACTTGCGTGCGGCGCTGCAAACCGTCGTCGACGGCTGGCAGCATGTGGCCGCCATTCGCAGCTTGCAATTTTCAGCGAGCCTGGATGTCCCGGACTTGCTCGTGCTCGGAGATCAGACCTTGCTTCGAAGGCTGGTCGACATTTTGCTCGACAATGCTTTCAAATACAATTCCTCGCCTGGATCGGTGCATTTGTCGCTCGAACACAAAGGCGACCGCGCAGTGATCACGGTTCAGGATTCAGGCGTAGGAATCGCCGAGGAAGAGCAGAGCAAGATCTTCGAGCGCTTCTATCGAGTTGACAAGGCTCGGAGCCGGGCGCAGGGCGGTGTTGGGCTTGGTCTTGCAATTGCACAAGGGATCGTCACGCAGCAGCGTGGCTCGATCACCGTAGAAAGCCGTTCCGGCAATGGCGCCACGTTCCGCGTGGAACTGCCCTTGATCGCGACGCCCGTGAGACATCCGCTCCCCGCCTGACCATATGCAAAATTCGCAACGCTTGCCGTACAATGCAAAATCCACCAACCCTGAAATCCGTCAGCCAGCGCCTTCACCCACCGAGAAATTGGCTCCCCAGCGCCGCCGCCATCCCTTCCGCACCCGCACTAACCGATGGCTAGCCCTTTCCCCACTCA
>CAZILJ010000684.1:0-3865 GCA_964539915.1 uncultured Acidobacteriaceae bacterium
CGCATTGCAGTCGACAACCACCGAAGGTAGTGCGCAGGTTGATCTGCAAATCGCCGGTTCGTGGACGGCGCGCAGCAACACGGCTGCCGCTGGTTTTTCTGCGCCGCAAGTAACCGGCACGGCGAAATTTCGCAGCGTTCGCATTGCGCTTCGCGGAACGGGCGGCCCGATCGATGTAGTCTCCGCGGATATGCAGCTTTCGCCGGACGAAGTGCGCATCACAAAATTGGACGCCGAGGCCGCCGACACATTGTGGACTGGATCGGTCGTCATGCCGCGTGGATGCGGAACCCCGGGCGCCTGCCAGGTGCAGTTCCTCCTCAACGCCAATCAGATTACGCTCGGTGCACTCACGGAGTGGGTCAGTCCTGGCCCTGGAGATCGACCTTGGTATCTCGTCCTGAAGCCGAATGTGGCAGCAGGATCGTCGTTTCTGGCGAATGTGCGGGCATCCGGCCGTTTGACCTCTGCCCGTTTGCAACTGCACAACCTCGAGGCCACCGGTGTTTCCGCAAGGGTGAATCTCGCCAGCGGGAAATTGCAGATCTCGGACTTGACCGCAGATTTCCTGGGTGGCCAGCATCGCGGCGAATGGCAGGCAGACTTCACTGTGAAGCCCGCGCTGTGCAGGGGCAGCGGAACGGTGACTGCGGCTTCCTTGTCCGAGTTTGCGGATGCCATGAAGGACTCTTGGATCGCGGGAACCGCCAACACCAGTTACGAATTGAAAGGACCATGTCCGGCAGATTTCTGGAGCTCCGCCGAAGGTACGCTACAGTTTGACATGCGAAATGGAAGCCTGCCCCATGTCGCGCTCGCCGACGATCCGGACCCGCTCAAGGTTACGCGCTTTGCTGGTCAGGCACATCTGCACTCGGGTCGGATCGATATGAACGACGCTACCCTCGCTTCCCCGGGAGAAAAATTTCAATTGAGCGGAAATGCCTCCTTGACGGGCGAACTCGATCTCAAGCTCGCAAGAATGCCGGAAAACGCGGTCGCCCCGGGTTTCACCATCACCGGAACTCTGCAAGCGCCCCGCGTAACTCCATCTGCGAGTTCGGAAACCCAGGCGCGCCTCAAGGCTGAAGCTTCGAAATAAAATTAGGGAACATATCCCGGCCCGCGCAGCACCTTTCCAGGCAGCGCGCCCGTCATCTTCCCTTGATCGATCACGGGCACACCGTTGACCAGAACATACTCCATCCCCTCGGAAAGCTGATTCGGATTATCGAATGTGGCCCGATCGTGCACGGTCGCAGGATCGAAAATCACCATGTCGGCCCACATGTCCACCTTGAGTACGCCTCGATCCGTCAGCCGCATCCGCTGCGCCGGCAGCGCCGAAAACTTGCGGATGGCATCTTCCAGAGTTAGAGCTTTTTCTTCGCGCACATATTTCGCCAGGATGCGCGGGAACGTCCCGTACGCCCGAGGATGCGGATGTGCCTGTCCAAGCATTCCCTCGGGTGCCGTCCCTTCGGAATCGTTGTCGATGGCGACCCACCTCTGTTGCAGCGCCAGGGTCACATCCGGTTGCGACATTGCGAACACAGCGACTCCGGTCGATGGATCCTGAATCAGAAAATCAAACAGTGCGTCCATCGGATCTTTGTTCCACAACTTGGCAATCTCCGAGAGTCGTTTGCCCTGCAGAGCAACCAGGTTGGGATTCTCGACAGCCCCGATCATGATTGCGTCAGGTCCCGGAATCTCCTGCCATTCGTTGTCCCAGGTTTTGGAAGGCGTAAGCATGTCCTGGCGAATTTTTTCCCGCGTCTTCTGATCTTTCAGCCGCTCGACCAGCTTCGCGGTGCCTCCGTCATGCGCCCACGGCGGTACGAAGGCGGAAAAATCGTTGTACCACGCGGTGTAAGCGTAGGTATCCGCGCTTACGTCCGCGCCGGCCGCGCGTGCGGCGTTGATCCTGGCCACAACCTCCGGCATGCGCCCCCAATTATTTTTCCCTGCCACCTTGATGTGCCAAATTTCCACCGGAACATGAGCTTCACGGCCGATGCGCAGCGCTTCATCGATCGCCTCCAGCACCGAGTCACCCTCGTTGCGCATATGCGACGAGTAAATCCCGCCGTACTTGCCCGCTTCGCTTGCAAGCGCGATCAGTTCCTCCGTCTTGGCATAGGGTGCTGGCGGATACTGCAGCGCCGTCGAGACTCCCACCGCTCCGTCCTGCATCGCGTCCCTCACCAGCGCTTGCATCTGCTCTAACTGTGCCGGTGTCGGCTGCTTGTCATCATCTCCCAGCACCATGCGGCGAACCTGCGTCGCCCCTACGTAGCTCGCCAGGTTGATTCCCATCCCCTGCTTCTGCAGTCGGGCGAAATACTCGCGGAACGTCCGCCAGTCTGGATTGATCTTGAAGTGCTCGTAGCCGGAGCGGTCGGACTGGATGATCGCGTCATTGAGCGGCGCGATCGAATTGCCTTCTCCCGTAATTTCGGAAGTGATTCCCTGGAAAATCTTCGACGGCAGCCGAGGATCGACCAGAATCGTCATCTCCGACTGCCCGAGCATATCGATAAACCCCGGCGCGACTACCTTCCCACCTGCATCAATCGTGCGCTTGCGCGGCGCCGCCGACAGATTCCCAATCGCCGCAATCCTCCCCTCGCGAATCCCCACGTCCCCCGAATACCACGGCGACTCGGTGCCGTCGATGATGTGCCCGTGCGTAATCACAAGATCGAACCCAGGTGTTTGGCCGTGAACGGAACTCACCAGCAGCCGGAAGAAACTACAAAGCAAAACCATCATGAACCGAAATGCAATCAGACCTTTCAAGGTTGTCTCCTTAAGACCTTTAGCCAAACCTGCCTCAAACAACCGGGACGCGAACTGGTTTTTAGCACCCCTCTGAAAAAATCGCGTTCTTCGGCACGGGGTTGCGAACCCTCAATAGCGTTTTCAATAGCTCTTTCAATAGCTCTGTCCATAGCTCTTTGACAAGCTCAAAATCTGCATGCTACCGTCCAACCCAGTTGGGGTATTTGTGATGAAGACGTTATCCTGCGGGTGCGTACTCTTCTGTCCTCTCATCTCGGCCGACCTGGCCCACATTAAATTGCGTTTGCTCCATCAGTAGATCGAGCACAGCACGGGGGCAGGACCGGGAGGGGGAACCGAGCTTTCGGGGGAGGGCTAGGGCAATTCCACGATTCTGCCCCATTTTCCTTGATCCCTGATTCCAGTCTGGTTTTGTTTGAGGTTCTTAGAGCCTTCGCATGACCGGGTGGGATTCCGCGAAACCCGATCCCTTGAGCGTCGGAGGCGCGGTTTGAGTGAAACTCCTGATCAGGTCAACGCACTCCGCTTGAAGTTCCCATCGCACCTACGCCAATCACAACCCAAATCCCCAACGCCATCCACTCATACACCGTGAAATGTCCCGGCACCCACGGAATCACTTTCATTAACGCCATCGAGATTCCGACTGCCAATCCGAACCATGCCAGACCACGCTCAACCACCGACAGCGCCATCACCGCTGGCCGGAGGCGAGCCAGAGCCAGGCACGCCGCACAAGTCGCCGACCATCCGATCGCGCAGGCTACCGATCCAACCTCGGTCACCGGCACGAGTATCGCATCGCCCAACAGCATACAGGCGGCAGTGGCGAGCCCGATCGAAAGCACAGCGGTCGACGGAGTCCGGTATCGTAGGTGAACCCTCCCGATCTGAGGTTCGACCATTCCGCGCCGCCCCAAAGCAAACAGCAGGCGGCTCGCTGCGACAAAATTTCCGTTAAAGCATTTGAACAGCGACAGCAAGGCAGCCGCCAGAATAATGTTCACAATCCATCGCGAACCGATTGCCTGCTGGAATGCGACCGCCGTCATGAATTTTT
>CAZILJ010000685.1:0-2771 GCA_964539915.1 uncultured Acidobacteriaceae bacterium
GAAGTCGCGGCCCATTTGCGGGGGAGCAGAATCCCGGGAAAGATGCGAAAATAGAAAGAACTTGGTTGTACGGCCCTGCGCGCAAATGCATTCCTTCCTAGAAGGTGGGATGCAACGTCGCGAGTGTATTCGGTGTCTAACCAGCAGCGGATACAGCCAAGGCGTTCATAGTTAATTCCAGCGCATGCCGATCACTCAAATTCCTTTCCAGGATCCGGTCGCCCCGCCCGAGAAACCGCAACCGGAACAACTCGGCCTCTACGACACGCAAGACTGGGAATCTGCTTACCGTGATCTCGATGCGGCTGTACCGCATCTGCTCATCCAGCTTCAGGATGATCTCACCCGTTCGCGCCGGCGGGAAGCAGCATGGATTTCGATCATCGCGCATCTGATCCTGTTTATTCTGCTGTGGAACCTGCCCTTGATCGAAAAATATATTGGAATCCACACCGCCGTTGTGGTGCCCATCGGCGCAAGCAAGGACCGGAACCTGACGTTCCTGACACTGCCTCCGGATTTACAGAAGCCGACGCGCAGGCCCAATACGAACATTGCATCGGACAAAGACCGGATTGCGATGTCACGGCATCCGGAGCTTGATCCGAAAGAATTGCGTAAGACTCTCCCCTCTCCTCCGCCGGGCGCTCCGGGAATGAGGGGGCCGCGAAGGCCGCAGCCCGCGCCGCAAGCGATGGCGTCCAACCAGCCGCCTTCGTCACAACAGCCGCAGCAGGGACAGCAACAAACGCCCCGTCCGCAGTTCCAGACCAACGAGCAAGCGCAATTGCAAATGCCCGCTCGCCCCAATAATTCGTTCAGCAGATATGGAGGGGGTATGAGTGCGGGCGAGGCGATTCAGCAGGCCGCGCAAGGGGCGGCAGCCAGTCGTGCAGGCGGTGCCGGTCAGGAAGGTGACTTTGGGCTGGGCACCGGGGCCCACGGCCGGCAGCAGGGTGCGCTTGAGATTTTGAGCGACACGCAAGGGGTGGATTTTGGTCCGTACCTGCAGCGGATTCTGCAAGACGTGAGGGTGAATTGGTATCACCTGATTCCGGAATCCGCCGAGATGAAGAAAGGGAAACTCGCGATTGAGTTTGCCATCACCAAGGATGGCAAGGTTGCCGATATGCGGCTGGTTGCTACTTCTGGCGATGGTGCGCTTGATCGGCCGGCGTGGGGCAGCATTACCGCGTCCGACCCCTTCCCGCCGCTGCCCAGCGAGTTCACCGGGCCTTTTCTCGCGCTCCGCTTCCGCTTTTATTACAACCCCGACAAGGCTGACTTGCAGTAGGCCCCGACAGCTCAGGCCACTCGGCTCGAGTGCGAGACGCACTCCCGAGAAGACGGCGCTGCTCGCGAGTCTTTTTGTCTTACTGCTAATCAAAGTTCATGGATAGGGAGGAGACGGCGGCGGAGAAGATGCCAGTCTGTTTCGTTGGGCAGGGCCCGCCGATGAACGCCATTGAGCAGAATCGGTCACTCAGGCCGGGCAGCGACTCAGCGTCGCACGACCCAGCTTCGGCAGCATCTCAATGCGAATGACTTGGTTCGGCGGCGCGACGACCGCCGTCTAGCGGCGTCTAGCGAGCGCTCTTCCTCGTGCGCGACCTACCTGCTACATTTTGAGCGAGTGTCTCCCTCCGAAGAATACGTCCAGCGTCGCGACGCGCGTCAGTTGCGAGTTGCCCACCACCAGAAAATTCATATTCGTTTGGGGAACCTCAGGCTCCTTCTGGCTTTGGTCGCAGTGATCATGGCATGGGCTTCGTTTCATGGGCATTCCTTATCGCCCTGGTGGCTGGCGGCGCCGGTAGCGGGATTCGTGTGCCTGGCGGCGTATCACTCGCGGGTACTTCGCGCTCGCGAATTGGCCGAGCGTGCCACCGCGTTTTACGAAAAAGGAGTGGCCCGCGTCGAGGATCGCTGGGCGGGATTCGGCGAATCGGGCGACCGCTTCAATAATCCCCATCATGTATACGCCGCTGATCTTGACCTCTTTGGCAAGGGCAGCTTATTTGAGCTTTTGTCGACCGCGCGCACTCGCATGGGAGAAGACACGCTGGCTCAGTGGCTGCTCTCTCCCTCCAAGGTGGAAGAGATCCATGAGCGCCATGCGGCGGTGCGGGAATTGCGCGATCAACTCGATTTGAGGGAGGATCTTGCGGTCCTGGGCGAGGACGTTGGTGTGGGGGTGCATCCGGAAGCGTTGCTGAAGTGGGCGGAGTCTCCGAACCAAATGAAGCCGTTATGGATTCGATGGCTGGCGCCCATGCTGGCGGCGCTGGCAATTTCGGCCGCCGTCGTCTGGGCCGTCTGGGGGATCGCAACTCCGTTCGTGCTGATCGTTGTGATCGAAGCCGTCCTCACTTTCAGGCTCAAGCAACCGCTGGAGGAAGTATTACACGGAACGGAGCACGCATTTCGCGACTTGGATCTGCTCTCGGCCGTGCTCGCGCGTGTGGAGGCGCAGACATTCCAGTCGCTACGACTGCAGAAGCTGCGGCAAGAACTCTTGTCGGGCGGAATTGCAAGCTCCCAAGCGATCGCGCGCCTCAGAACACTGGTGGACCTGATCAACTCCCGGCATAACATTTTCATGCGGATCATCGATGCCCCGCTTATGTACTCCGTTCAGGTCGCGTTCGCGGCGGAACGCTGGCGTCAAGTTTATGGCGGGGCGATGCGGTTGTGGGTGAATGCGATCGGGCCGATGGAGGCGCTTCTCTCGCTAGCGACATACACCTTCGAGCATCCCTCCGATCGGTTTT
>CAZILJ010000686.1:0-7759 GCA_964539915.1 uncultured Acidobacteriaceae bacterium
GGCTCGATGACCGCGAGATCCTGCTCAAGCGCCAACAAAAGATCTACTTTCAGATGTCCGGCGCCGGGCATGAGGGCATTGGCGTTGCCGCAGGGCTGGCGCTAAAACCGGGTTACGACTGGTTCTATCCCTATTATCGCGATCGCGCACTGTGCCTGGCGCTGGGAGTCAAGCCTTACGAGATGTTCCTGCAGGGCGTGGGCGCCGCCGACGATCCCAGTTCCGGTGGACGCCAGATGCCTTCGCACTGGAGCTACCCGCAACTGCACATCGTGACCCAGTCCTCGCCAACGGGCTCGCAGATATTGCAGGCGGTGGGCTGCGCCGAAGCCGGACGATATCTGGCAAGGCATCCCAAGGCGGCCGAAGTTCCATCCGCAAGCTCCCCGGACTACCGCCAATTCAAGAATGTCAGGTTTCAAGGGGATGAAGTCACCTATGTTTCACTGGGCGACGGCACCTCCAGCGAAGGGGAATTTTGGGAGGCGATGAACGCCGCCGCTCTCGGCAAGCTGCCGATAATTTTCTGCGTCGAGGATAACGGTTACGCGATCTCGGTTCCAGTCGAAGTTCAAACCGCAGGCGGAAGCATTTCGCGCCTCGTCTCCGGGTTTCCCGATTTCCATTTCGAAGAAGTCGATGGCACTGATCCCGTGGCCAGCTACGCCGCATTCCAGCGAGCTACTCGATATTGCCGCGAAGGACACGGCCCCGCCTTTGTCCACGCGCATGTCATCCGCCCCTATTCGCATTCCTTGTCCGATGACGAGCGCCTCTACCGGCCCGATGCTGAGCGCGAACGCGATGCCCAGCGCGACCCGGTTACGCGCACCCAAATGTTCCTTTTGCGGGAAGCGATTCTCGACGAAAAGGGCATCAATCAGCTCGAGAAGGAAGTCGAGGCCGAGCTGCAGGTGGCAGTCGACGCGGCGCTCGAGGCGCTTCCGCCCGTGCCCGAAAGTGTGACCAAGTTTGTGTATTCGCCCGATCTCGATCCCGCGTCGTCCATCTTTGACACGAAGGCATTGGCGCCGCCCGAACCTGCTGCCGACGGCAAAAAGCCCGCGGCCAAGACCATGGCCGATCTGATCACGATGACCCTGCGCGACGAAATGCAGCGCGACGAGCGCATCGTAATCTTCGGTGAAGATGTGGCCGATTGCAGCCGCGAGGAATACTTAAAGCGCAAGCTGGTCAAAGGCAAAGGCGGAGTCTTTAAGCTGACGTTCGGCCTGCAGTGCGAGTTCGGCAATGATCGAGTCTTTAATGCTCCGCTCGCCGAGGCTGCCATTGTTGGGCGCGCTACCGGCATGGCCACCCGCGGCCTCAAGCCGGTCGTCGAGATTCAGTTCTTCGACTACATCTGGCCCGCGATGATGCAAATCCGCGACGAACTCAGCGTGATCCGATGGCGCTCCAACAACGGCTTCTCGTGTCCAGTCGTGATTCGGGTCGCAATCGGCGGATACCTGACCGGCGGCGCTATCTACCATTCGCAGTGCGGCGAAAGCGTCTTCACGCACATTCCGGGTCTGCGCGTGGTCTTCCCGTCGAACTCGCAAGATGCTGCGGGCCTGTTGCGGACCGCAATTCGCTGCGACGATCCGGTGCTATTTCTGGAACACAAGCGTCTCTATCGTGAATCTTTCGGCCGCGCCGCCTATCCCGGCCCGGACTACATGATTCCGTTCGGCAAGGCGAAGGTCGTCCAGCCTGGCACCGACCTGACCGTAATCACCTACGGCGCGGTCGTGCCGCGTGCGCTGCAAGCCGCGCAGAAACTGGAGCGCGAGCAAGACGTGAGAGTGGAACTGATCGACCTGCGCTGCCTGAATCCGTTTGACTGGGATACCATCGCTGCCTCGGTCACTAAGACGAATCGCGCACTCGTGGCGTACGAAGACACGCTGAGCTGGGGCTACGGTGCCGAAATCGCGGCCCGCCTGGCCGACCAGCTCTTCGACCAGCTCGACGCCCCCGTCCGCCGCGTGGCCGCCAAAGATGTCTTCGTCGCCTACCAGCCGATTCTGGAGGATGCGATTCTTCCCCAGCCGAATGACCTGTATCTTGCGATGAAGGAATTGGCAGAGTACTAAAAATAACGCCACCGATTGGCGCGGATCAACACGGATCAAAAAGCAAGGTTTTGCATCATCCGCGTTAATCCGTGGGCCAGATTCATTTGTGGCCTGATTCTGCTGTTCCGTGTTCCTGGTTGTAGGCCTTCCACGCTCCGTCAATCACATAAGCGTGCAGCGCGTCAGCCTGTTTCGTGGTCATGTGCAGATGCGGAAAGGCAAACTTCGGCGGATTCGCGAATCCCGGCATGCCCTGATCCCAATGCGAGCCGGCCAGCACGATGGAATACCACTGCGAGTGAACCTCCGGCGGCGCATAGCGTAAGTCAGGAACAGCGCCGTTCAGAACCCACGCACCACTGCCATCAAGTCCCGGAGAGTGGCACCCGTCGCATACAAACTTGCGATACAACGTCTCGCCTTCGCGAATCGCCTCCGCGCTTGCCGGTTGCTGCGGTGGCTTCGGTACCGGAGGGACCACATCCGGTGGCGTCGGGAACGGATTCGTCGCGCTCAGTTTGAAAGCAAGCAGGCGTGACGGGCCGCGCTTGGATTGCGGCGTGGCCATCGTCCATGCGGGAGCAAACAGTCGTGAACCAGAGCCCCATCCCACCGGCACCAGCACATATTGCTCGCCATTCACCGCAAAGGTTACGGGAATGGACTCGATCGCCGATCCGGTTTGAATCGACCAGGCTTTCTTTCCCGTATCGGCGGTGAACGCAGCGAACTCGCCGGTGCCTTGCCCTTGAAACACAAGATTGCCGGCAGTCGAGAGCACACCGCCGTTAGTCGCGATCTCTTCTTCAACCGACCAGCGCTCCGATTGGCTTACCGGATCCCACGCGATCAGCCGCCCTTCAGTCTGCTGCATCCACTCTCCGGTTTCGACTGCCGCATGCGTATTGGGCTTGCGGTCGGTAGCCGGAATGTAAGCGATCCCTGTCCGGGTGTCGTAGCTCATCGGCCACCAGTTGTGCACCGTCCATTGTTTGCCGCCACCGGCTGAGGCCGGCACTTCTACCGCTTTTCCGGTCGACAGGTCCACCGAAGTCGCCCAGCTCACCTTCACGATCGGCCTGGCCGAGAGCAGCTTCCCGGTCTTGGCATCCAGCACGTAATAGAAACCGTGTTTGGGCACAGTCATCGCGACGTGGCGTTTCTCGCCATCAAGGTTTAAGTCGGCCATCACGATGTGATTATTTTCCGTCTGCAGGCCGGGGGAACTTGTCTGGTAATGCCAGACATACTCTCCCGTCTCCGCCTTCACGGCGAGGATGCAGCCAGAAAAAAGCTTGTCTCCCCGGGGCTCAATCGACGACAGCTCTCCGTAGTCGACGCCTGCGCCTGCCGTTCCAAAGATGACATAGTCCGTCACCGGGTCGTAGGTGATGGCGTTCCACACGTCGGCGCCACCGATCCGCCACGAGTCTGGCCCCGACCACGTTTTCGCAGCCATCTCCAGAGCCTTCGTTTCGAAACGCTTCGTAGGCTCGCCGGGGACGGTCCAGAAGCGCCAGACTTCCTTTCCGGTCTCGGCGTCGAAGGCGACGAGCGCCCCGCGCACGCCATCATCGGAACCGTTGTAACCCATGAATACCCTGTTCTTGGCCACGTGTGGCGCGCCTGTGATGCCCGTCTGTGTTCGGTCGCACACCGGAGACTCCCATGCCTGCTTTCCCGAAGCGGCGTCAATCGCGACCAGCCGGCAGTCGCCGGTTCCCACGAAAACTTTCCCCTCCCAGACTGCAACGCCAGCGTTGGTGCGCGCGGAATACGAGCCGTTGATCGCTAGGTTCAGCCGCACTTTCGGATCAAATTTCCAAATCAGTTTGCCTGTCGCCGCGTTGACTGCATACACCTTCGACTGAGGCGCGCTTACATAGGCGACGCCGTCAACCACGATCGGTTCCGAAACGATCCCCATGGCGCTGTCAATGTCGAGATACCACGCTAGTCCGAGTCCCGCAACGTTCTGATCGTTGATTTGTTTCAGAGGGCTGAAATGCTGAGATTCGAACGTGCGCCCATTGATCAGCCAGTTCGTTCCCTCGCTGGTCTCCGAAGCCACGCGCGCCTCGGTCACCTTGCCGGCTTTCGGGGCATCGTCTGCCGCACCGTGGTTCGCCGAGGTTCGGGAAATCAGAATCATTGCAGACGCAAGGCACAGAGACGTCAAACCCATTACTTTCAACCGTATGAATTGCGAGGGTCTAAACACGGTTCACCTTTTTCGGGAAGCGGGAGCGGTTTGCTCACAGGTGTGCAGCATGCCGGTCGCCCCATGGTAGGAAGGGGAGTGAGCAAAGTCAATGAGGACTCAGAATGCGGATAGGGCGGATATTCGCATATCAAACCTGAAGCGCTTGGCGTATCTGGCTTCATCCGTATCCGCGCACATCCGGGCCGTTTTTCTTATGATCCGAATAACAGGTTGTAGATCCCGCCGCCCACCGCTCCGCCAATCAGGGTGCCACCGCCGTCGCGGCGGCTTTTCAGCCTGCGCTGAGCGAATCTGCGGAGGCGTCCTTTGTTACCGGATTCCGGTTGCTCCTTCCGCACGGGTAAACCAATCCAGTTTTTCTCTGAATTTCTGCTTCGACGCCGTTACGGCAGCTTTCGACAACTTTGCGCTCCCGTCGCGAACAATCGAGCCCAGCAGTCTCGCAGCTCTCAGTGTCGCGGCTCTGCGCAGGCCCGCTTTTTCCACCGGCACGGTGCAATGGCAGTATTCTTTCGCAATCATGCCAACGCGAAGAGTCAAGAAAGCATTAGCCGCGCCCGTCAGAATGGAACTCGTGAGTAGATGCATACCCGGAATTGCGGCGATCGTCGAACCGAACACGGTTCCGATCAAAACATCCAGGTCAACGTCTTCCATGCCTGCAGCAACCAAGGCCGTCGAGGCAACATTCGCATAGAGCTGCACAAAATCTCGCAATGACGGTCTCTGGTTATAAATGTGAGCCATTTGCCAAACGAGGCGGGTCTGCGCGACCAGCACGACCAACACATCCAGCCGGCCGCTTTGCAAAACCGCCGTACTCAGAAACACCGTCGAGGCAGCCGACGCCACCGTATTGTCCGCCTGCTTATCGAGTGTCTGAAGCGCGGCGTCGATGTCGATGCGTGAATTCAAAGGAATCCCACGGAGCCGGGGATTCCGCGCCAACCGTCTCTTGAGATCAGCCATGAAGTGGTCGTATTCAGCTCCTTCGGCAGCAACTGGTGGCGGCATCCGCTTCGGCAATCGGAACCAAAGTACAAATGGTGCACCCAGCACCACGCCGTAGGTGAGGACTAAGCCCCACAACACCCCATTGCCGAAACCTCTATTGACAGCTCGTGCCGACTCGACGATTTGAACGGTCTGGTTAAAGACAAATAGCACAAACAGGATGAGGATGAATGACGCAAGCAGTGTGGCGATTTTCTTGATGGTTGTAGACATCGGTGGGCTCCCCGTTTTATCGATTCCTAAAGTATCCGCCCCATCGTTCGTTTTAGAAAGCCATTGTTCGCTCTCTGAAGCTTGTGATTTGCATCACACTTGAAACCTCCGCCCCTGATATAAACCCAAGGTTCGGCGTAGAAAGACCAACCGCATGCCCGATCGAACTCGTACCCTGACAACGAACGAGCGGCTCACAATCGCGCCGGTCGCCGAGGGGCTGGAGAACGAAAGATATCGCAGGACAAATTGGACGTTCGACGCGCCATACGAAGCGTACGCTTCAGGCTATTTTCGACATGGCCGGGTGTTGCACCCGATTAGAGCTCGCACTGTGGGACTCTCGCCACGATCCCCAATCGCAGTAGGCGATTCTGCGCCGATGCCGGTCAATCAAGTAGCTATTCATAGAGCTCACTTGCACGCAACTCCATGCGTTTCAATATCCTACCCTTTGAACACCCTGCTGATCTTGAGCGCTCCTATCCTCAAGTGCTTGCTAAACATGTCCCAACCGGGCAGTTACGAACGCTTTCCGCCGAAGCTGATCCCGATTGTCCGTTCCTGCCGGGGATGCTAGGCTTCGAAGAGGTGGGTTCTGCGTACGCTAATCCGTTGAAGTCCGTTTCATCTGAGCCGGGCCGGCTGGCGCAGTGGCTGCAGTCGGCAACCGCCGAAGTATGGGTGAAATTCCTGCTCGCACTGGTCGGATTGGGACTGGCTTTCGCCAGCGCGCTCTTCTCCACCGTGTCGCGTGATGCCGGAAACCTCTGGTCCACCGTGATTCTCGCCTCGACTTCGCTGGTCCTCGCCACCTTGGTCGGAATCGTTACCGTCCCCTATCTGGCGCGTCGCGTGGCGGTCGAGCGCCTGCGCGAGTCCTTCGATTACGACGTAACTCGGGGCGGCATCGTGTATGCGCTGGTGGCGTTGGTGATTGGCATTGCCGCGCTCAATACGGGCAACAATCTGCTCTACATCGTGGTCGCGACTATGCTGGCGGCGATCCTGGTTTCCGGAGTCGTCTCCGCCTGGGTGTTGCGCTGGTTGGAACTTGACGTTCGTCTGCCCGAGCACGTTTTCGCGGGCCGGCCCGTAGCCGGACGCATCCTCTTACACAACCCACGCCGGTTCCTCCCGTCTTTCTCCATCCGCGTCGTTTCCACGCGCAAAAAGAGAAAGAAGCCGGTCAAACAATGGCAATGGGAAGCAACGACTTTCGCGTTTCCGTTTAACCGTCCGAAGGCGGAGCAGTGGCTGCGTCTGCCAGACCGGCGTTTGCGCCGCGTGACCGTCGTTCCACCGCCTCCGGGAATCTTTCAGGGCATGGCCTACTTCCCCTTCCTGCCGCCGCATGCCGAATTGTCCGCCGATCTGGAACTGCAATTCGAGCAGCGCGGTCGTTATCGCGAAGATACCTTCGGCTTGGCTACACGCTTTCCGTTCGCGTTTCTTACCAAGACGCGGCATGTCTCGTTGCCTAGGGAAGTGCTCGTTTATCCCCGCATAGAGCCCACCGATGAAGTATTCGAGATCCTGCCGCTGGTGCGGGGAGAGTGGGAGAGCTTCGTCCGCGGCCGAGGCTCCGACCTGTACCGGATTCGCGAGTACATGCCCGAGGATTCTGCCCGCCATGTCGACTGGAAGGCCACAGCGAAGTCAGGTTCACTGAAAGTTCGCGAGTTCGCCCGCGAAGATGAGCGCAAGCTGTGCATCGCCTTCGACAATCCCGAACCCGGCCTGATTTCCGAACGAGCTTACGAAAAGGCAGTCGACCTAGCGGCCTCTCTGGCGTGGCATTTTTCGACGCAGGAGGCGGAACTCTCATTTGCCGTTCCCGGACGTCCCCGCACCCGCGATCTTCATGAGTTTCTCGGGTGGCTCGCCGTGATTGAGCCGGGAAGCATGGAAGCGGCTGCCAGCGCGGTTGCGACGAGAAGGGAACCCCCATCCGATGCCCTGAGTGACATGAACCTGGGCGGTTCGAACGAATACAACATACTCATTACCGCCCGCGAGCGCGGCAGCCTACCATCTTCTCTGTGGAACTCGTCCTACATTGTCTTTGCCGGCGACGAAGCACCAAAGAACGAGGAGAAGCATTCGGTAGCGCGAAAGCGGGTTTCCCGGTAGTGCGGAAATGGGCCACACCGTACTGGAGACCGCACAAGTCACGGTCAAGCACAACATCGGTGCGGTTCCCGCACTGCACAATGGCAAACTGGTCGGA
>CAZILJ010000687.1:0-2417 GCA_964539915.1 uncultured Acidobacteriaceae bacterium
TTTGCCGTTCCAGTCAACGCGCTGATTCAGCACCGTCCGGACGAGAAAGATAAGGGCGGTGTGATCGCCGCGGCGAACCTGCTCTCATTTGTCGGCATTGGCGGTGCGGCGGGAATCTACTACGCCTTCCAGCACTACACACACCTCAGCCCACCCCACATTTTTCTCGCGGCTTCGCTGATGACTGTCGCGGCGACGGTTTACGTTCTGTACCTGCTGCCCGACGCGTTGCTCCGGCTGCTCTTGTGGATAGCGACCCACACGCTCTACCGAATTCATCTGCAAGGCCGCGACAATGTCCCGGCCAAGGGCGGCGCACTGCTCGTCCCGAATCACGTCTCGATGGTGGATGCGGTGTTACTCATCGCATCCATCGATCGCCCCATTCGTTTCCTGATGTTCAAGGGTTCGTATGATCACCCGCTGGTGAAGCCGTTTGCCAAGATCATGGGCGTGATTCCGATCTCATCCCAGCTGCGTCCCCGCGAAATGATTCAGTCGCTGCGCACCGCTACCCAAGCTCTGAAGGATGGGGAAGTGGTCTGTATTTTCCCCGAAGGCCAGATGACTCGTATCGGCCAAATGCTTCCGTTCCGCAGGGGCATGGAGCGAATCGTGAAAGGCGTGGACGTACCGATCATCCCGGTGAATTTGGGAGGCGTGTGGGGCTCGATTTTCAGCTTCGAACGGGGCAAGTTTCTATGGAAGCTTCCGCGACGGATTCCGTATCCAGTCACTGTAACGTTCGGCAAGCCGATGCCGTCGACGACTGGAGCGCAAGGAGTTCGGCAATCGGTCGAAGAACTCGGCGCCGAGGCTTATCAGTTCCGCAAACGCTACATGCGGACCTTGCATCGTTCCTTCGTGCAGACCGCGCGGCGTCACCCTCGTCGCTTCGCCATGGCCGACGGGCGCACGCCAAAACTCTCGTTTGGCGGAGCACTGACGCACACCGTTTTCCTCGCGCGCCGTCTTCGCTCCGTCTGGCAAGACCAGAATATGGTTGGCATCTTGTTGCCGCCGTCAGTTCCGGGAGCGTTGATTAACCTCGCGGCTCTTCTGATGGGGAAGGTGCCGGTGAATCTGAACTACACGGCATCCAACGAAGTTCTGGTCTCGTGCGCCAAACAATGCGAACTGAAAACGGTGATTACGTCCCGCGCTTTTTTGGAGCGCGTTCACATTCAGCCGCCGGCGCAAGCCATCATGCTCGAGGATCTTGCCGATAAACCGCGAGTACTCGAACGTCTGATCGCCGCCCTCATTTCCTGGCTCATGCCCGTGCGACTTATCGAAAAGTCCGTTGGGGCAAGCCAGAAAGTCGGACTCGACGACATTGCTACCATCATCTTTTCCAGCGGTAGCACTGGCGATCCCAAGGGTGTCATTCTCACTCACTACAACGTGGCCTCCAATGTCGAGCAACTCAATCAGGTCTTCATGCTTGGGAGCCACGACAAGATTCTTGGGATTCTGCCGTTCTTTCATTCCTTCGGATTCACGGGTACGCTTTGTCTGCCTACGACGATCGGGATGGGCGTTGTCTTTCATCCCAGCCCGCTAGAATCCCGGGTCATCGGAGCGCTCGTCAGTCAATATAGCGTTACGTTTCTGCTGGCGACGCCAACGTTTCTGCAGGCATACATCCGACGCTGCGCACCCGAGGATTTCGGCAGCCTCCAATATGTGATGGCCGGGGCAGAGAAACTTCCCGAGCGCACTTCAATCGCCTTTGAAGACCGCTTCGGGATTCGCCCGCTGGAAGGCTATGGCTGCACCGAATGTTCGCCCGCAGTCACAGTGAACACACGCGATTTCCGCGCCGCGCAGTTCCGCCAGGTAGGTGCCAAGCGCGCCAGCATCGGCCATCCTCTGCCGGGGATCAGCGTGAGAATTGTGAACCCTGAAACCCTGGACCCGCTTCCCGTGGGCGACACGGGCTTGCTGTTGGTGCGCGGACCAAATGTCATGCAGGGCTACCTGAATCGTCCCGAAAGAACTGCCGAGGTCTTGCGCGACGGCTGGTACAACACTGGCGACATCGCTGCGCTGGATGAAGATGGGTTCGTCCGCATCACCGATCGCATGAGCCGGTTCAGCAAGATTGGGGGAGAAATGGTGCCCCACATCAAGGTGGAAGACAAGCTGCACGAACTCACCGGTTCGAGCGAACAAACCTTCGCCGTCACAGCCGTTCCTGACGAAAGAAAAGGCGAACGCCTGATTGTGTTGCACACTCTAGCCGAAGATAAACTCGAAGACTGCCTCGGTCTGTTAGCCAAATCAGACCTGCCCGCGCTCTGGAAACCACGCCGCGATCAGTTTGTGCACGTACAATCGTTGCCTTATCTCGGTACCGGCAAACTCGACTTGCGCCGCTTGAAGGAAATCGCGACGGAAGCATCGGTATGACTGAA
>CAZILJ010000688.1:0-3736 GCA_964539915.1 uncultured Acidobacteriaceae bacterium
AAAGTCGCGGAAGCGCGCTTCCGCGAAGCTCGTGCAGCGATTCGCTTCAACCGTGCTGCGCAATTTCCGACGATCTCCACCGCGCCGAGCGCCAACTACGTGAAGGTGTCGGACTATTCACCGAACTCTCCGTCGAAGATCCAAGAGGCCAGCACGGGCGATTTCGTATTGCCCTTTGACCTTTCCTATGAGTTGGATCTTTGGGGTCGCGTGCGACGCGGCGTCGCGGCGGCGCGGGAAGAGGCGCAGGCGACCGCTGCCGACTTTGGGACCGCAAAGCTCAGCCTGGAGGCGGAACTCGCCGTGGACTACTTCGAATTGCGCAGCGCCGATACTCAGAAACAACTTCTCGACGATACGGTAAGGGCCTATACCGACAACCTGCAGCTCACGATGAGTCGCTTCAAAGGTGGCGTGGCACCCAAGGCCGACGTTGCACAAGCGCAAACCCAGTTGGATAGCACGCGGGTCCAAGACACGGATGTCACCGTGCAACGAGCGCGGTTCGAGCACGCCATTGCAATTCTGATCGGTAAGCCACCTGCAGAATTCAGCCTTGCCGCAGCAGCGCTCAATGACAAACCTCCAAGCACCCCGATTGGCCTCCCTTCTGAACTGTTGCAGCGACGCCCGGACATAGCCGCTGCAGAAAGGCGAGTGGCGGAAGCGAACCAGCAGATTGGCATCGCCCGCGCCGCTTACTATCCCACGGTCTCCCTGGGTGCCGCCGCCGGCTTCGAAAGCACACACATCGCCAACCTGCTCGATGGGCCGAACTCCTTCTGGGCCGTCGGTCCAGCCCTCGCGGAGACCTTGTTCGATGCTGGGCGCCGTCGCGCCACTTCCGAATCGGCGCGTGCGAACTACGATGCCACCGTCGCAATCTATCGTCAGACCTCACTAACAGCGTTCCAAGAAGTCGAAGATAACGTCGCGGCCTTGCGGATTCTGGAGGACGAAGCGCAGCAGCAAGAGCAAGCTGTCGCGTCATCCAAGGACTCGCTTCAACTTTTCACGAACCGTTACAAGGGTGGGGTCGACACATACCTCCAAGTCATCACCGCGCAGACGACCGAACTCGCCAACGAACGGAATGCCATCGACATTCTGCGGCGCCGCATGGACGCTAGCGTCCTTCTGATCAAGGCACTGGGAGGCGGCTGGAACGTATCAAACCTCCCCACATTCGGCGCGTCTACGGTCCGGGACTATTGAAGATCGACTCTCGGTATGGGACAGGTCCCGCGCAACGATTGGCAGTCTGAAATCGAATGGTCTTGTTCTATGCAATTCGCAGCTCAAAGGAAGGAATTTTCTATGTTTTATTCAAAAAGAAGTCTTGGAGCTGTCACGAGGAGCTTCATTACTCTCCTGATTGTCGGAGTCGCCTCAGGGGCAATGCCACAGAAGTATACGTTGCAGGCGTCAACCTCCAATTCGAACGAGTCTACGCTGGCGAAAATAGACCGCGCGCTGTCGGCGGCACCGCCTGATGTAGGCAAAGCGGCCACGGTAGTGGAAAAGGACCCTCAGGGCAAGATTACGGTCCTGCGCGCAGGAAGCAACGGATTCACCTGCATGCCCGGGGATCCCACCGGAGTTGGGATGCCCGCGATGTGTGAAGACGAAGCGTCGTTGCGGTGGTCCACAGATTTCGCTGCACACAAGCCCAAGCCGACCAATACCGTTCCTGGCATCACGTACATGCTTGCCGGAGCTACGCAACGAAGCGACTCCGATCCTTACGACAACACAAGCAAAGCGATCGAGATCGGACCACATTGGATGATCATGTGGCCGTTTGATCCGAAAACCACCGGACTGCCGACCACACATAAGCCGACTGGCGCCTACATCATGTGGGCAGGCTCACCGTACGCCCACTTGCACGTGATGGGTCGTCCCTGAGTCGGCTGCATAACAAGGGGCTGCAGCGCACGAACGGTGATGGGGAGAGTTCAGAGTTCAGAGTTCAAATTGAAAGGGAGAAGAGTATGAGTAATTCCAGCACGAAGGGTACTGCCCTTGTTACCGGCGCCTCTAGGGGTATTGGCGCAGTCTATGCCGACCGTCTCGCAAAGCGTGGTTATGACCTCATCCTGGTGGGCCGCAGCGAGGCACAGCTAAAGGCACTCTCTGCGCGCCTGACGAAGGAGACCGGACGCTCGGTCATCCCGCTGCGGGCCGACCTCAGCGACAAAGCGGATCTTGCGAAGGTGGAAGGCACTCTGCGGGATAGCCGGGCCATCACCATGCTCGTCAACAATGCCGGCATCGCCTCGATCACACCGCTGCTGAATACCGAGGTTGACAAGACAGGTGAGATGATCGCCCTCAACGTCACGGCGCTGACCCGCTTGACCTATGCCGCAGCGCCGGCGTTCGTTGCGCGGTCAGCGGGAACGATCATCAACATCGCGTCCGTGGTTGGTATCTCGCCCGAGACGCTCAATGGTGTGTATGGCGCAACCAAGGCGTATGTCATTGCGTTCAGCCATTCCCTGCAGCACGAGCTTGCTGACAAAGGCATCCGCATCCAGGCGGTGCTGCCAGGCGCGACCGCGACCGACATCTGGGAAATCGCCGGCCTTCCGTGGCAGAAGCTCCCCGCGTCCATCGTCATGTCGCCGGAAGACATGGTCGATGCAGCGCTGGCCGGGCTCGATCAGGGTGAACTGGTTACAATTCCTGGCCTCCACGACGGAGACGAATGGACCCATTTTGAGGCCGCGCGCCGCGCCCTCTCGCAGAAGTTTGACAACTCGACGCCGGCACCCCGATACGGGATCGGTCTTCCCCAGTCGGCCTAGTCGAACGGTCTGGTCCCTTTTGGCGGTGTCGTCAGGAGGGTAAACATGACGGTTCGCCGGCGGGGTCATCCATGCGAGGTGCAGGACACGACCGCAAAAGGAGAAACGAAATGGCAATTTCTACAGCAAGTACTTCGCTGAAATGGGATGTCCTCGTGACAAAACGCCAAGGACTCAACCGCGACTTGCCGCCGGGCAAGGAACAATGGATGTGGGTCCCGACATCGGCCACACTGATCTATGGTGAACGGGACGCAGTTCTCGTCGACGCCTTTCTTACCGTCGAGCAGGCGCACGCCGCAGTGGAATGGATCGCGGCGAGCGGCAAGAACCTGACCACGATCTATATCACCCACGGCCACGGCGATCATTTCTTTGGCATCGGCGCCCTTCTGGATCGGTTTCCGAATGCCAAAGCGGTTGCAACGCCTAACGTTCTGAAGGTCATGCGCCAGCAGATGTCGCCAGAATTCGTCGCGAGTTTCTGGAATGCGCGCTATCCCGGCCAGATTCCGGAGCACCTGGTCCTCGCCGAGGAACTCAAGGGAAATGTGATCGATCTCGAAGGCCTTGACCTTGTCGTGGTCGAAGTCGGCCATACTGACACCGACCATACGACGTGTCTGCATGTGCCGTCGGTCGGGTTGGTGGTCGCCGGCGATGCCGCTTACAACGACGTTCATCTTTACCTCATGGAATCAAACCCGCGGACCCGCCAAGAGTGGATCTCTGCACTCGACACGATCGAGGAACTGAAACCACGTGCGGTGATCGCCGGACATAAGAAACCCGAGAAGGACGACGGCCCCAGAATCATCGAAGAGACCCGTCAATACATCCGCGATTTCGAACGCGTCGCCGAGATGATGACGACGGCGCGAGAGCTTTACGACAAGATGCTGGAGCTCTATCCGGATCGAGCCAAT
>CAZILJ010000689.1:0-7462 GCA_964539915.1 uncultured Acidobacteriaceae bacterium
CCTCTTAAGAGAAGCACCTCTTGAGGGGCTTTTCCTTTTGAGGGGCTTTGCCTTTTTGGACCACAAACGGCAGGGTTCGGCGAACCTTGCCGTCTTGACTAAAATAGGCCGAGACAACTCAGCTCCTGCTGGCCTCATCGAATCAGCACTGGGTCGAACGAGGGAGGTAATATGACGCGCTCCTCTTTCCTGTCCGCTGCAGTTGCTTTGCTGACTATCGCCCTCGCATCTACAGGATGCGGCAGCAATCGCACCCTTCAGAGTGTGACTCTCACTCCGGCATCTGCAGATGCCAAGAACTACCCCAACGGCCAAGTCCGGCTGGTCGCCACGGGTACTTTCAGCAAGCCGCCGTCCCCGTCGCCGCTGACCAGTTCGGATGTGCTCTGGTGCGCTGGCGCCGCAGGAGCCTGCGCCGGCAACATCATGCCGAACGTGACCGTCGACCAAAACGGTGTGGCTCAATGCCGTCCCGGGTTTGTGGGAACAGCGACTGTGCTCGCTGGCACAAAATCGACAGCCATGACGATGCCCGACGGAGGCCCTCAGCTGAAGGTTTTCGGCGCAGCCCAGATCAGTTGTCCCTGACGCACGATGAGAAATTCTTGCAGCCTCGCCCTTGCACCTGTGTCACAATAGGCGGACGGCACGGCTTTTGCCGAGTCATCCAAAAATGGCTGCCCGGAAGAAGAACTCGGCGAAGCACAGCGCGGAAGAAATCCTCATCCCCGACAAGCTCTATTTCCGCATCGGCGAGGTGGCCACCCTGTGCCACCTCCCAGCCTACGTCCTGCGGTTCTGGGAGTCTGAGTTCCCGCAACTGAAGCCGGTAAAAAGCAGCACGGGACAACGCATGTATCGCAAGCGGGATGTCGAAAACGTCCTGCGCATCAAGCAGTTGCTCTACGAGCAGGGATTCACGATCTCTGGCGCCCGCCAGCACCTGCGCGCGGAAACCAAGTCGGACAAAACACAGTCCGCCATCCCTTTCCCGACCCATTCGTCTTCAGAGATCCAGCACATCCGCCAAGGTCTCCGCGAAATTCTGAACCTGCTGTCAACTCGCAGAACGGGATGAGTTCAGCACGCCAGTACTTTCGCTCCATCACCGCCACCGGATTCTTTCAAACATGGCGCGGAGACGCTCTCCTCGCCTCGGATTGATGATTTCCACAAACCCCACTCGTCCCTCAAGGTGAAAGCGAAATCCCGAATGCCCTCGCGATTCTGGCTGTCAGGGCCCAGCCGAACGCAGTTCGTGAGCGTGGCTTTGAGCCGATCAAAATCAAGTGCGAACGACGTTTGAGTGCCGATTAACAACCAAGCCCGCACGGTATTGGCGCACGCCGCGACGCATAATGCGGGTCTTGCCGGTGATGCCCTGGAAAACTTCTTCCATCAGAATCGCGGCACCTGTGTTGAGAATCGTCCGACTCCCCGCTCGAATGATGTCTCGTCGATGGAAAACGCGAGATCGTCGGCATATCGCGTGTACTCCGCACCAACCGATTGCGCCAGGCTCTCCAGAAGGCAATCCCCCCGATACGTACTCGAGGTTGGCCAACCCAGGAGATGTAAGTGCACCCTCGGGATGTGGTGCAGTTTCTTCTTGACGACCCTAGATTTGCACGCGCCCGGAGCACTCCGCCGCTGGCGTGGATATTAGCAGTCTTCTAGGTCGCTGACTTCAATCCCAGATGCCGGATTCCCGATGCCTGGCGATATTCTCTTACGCCTCCACCCAATTGCTCAGCTCCAGAATCGTCGGCGGCTCATATGTCTTTCCTTGCGCCAGCCGCCTCTCCTCTCGTCGTGTCGTCCACAGCAGCACCGGACCGAGCAAGGCCGGCAGCATCCGCCCAATGAACCCGGATTCCTTGCCGAACTCATGCCGCAACGCACGAATCCGATCGCTGACATCCTGATCCACTTTTCGGAACTGCCGTTCCATCGCCCAGAGTGCCGCACTGTACACTCCGCTGAGTCGTCCCATCTCGCGCGCAAACCGTGTCCGCACGCGCGCATCCGGCGAGTCTTTATACCGCTTCCATCCCGCCAGTAAAGTGCGCGAAATGCGGTAAAGGCTCGGCCCGTTGAGCTGGAAGTCGCGCCAGAAAGCCCAATCCAGAAAACGTTTGGAGTCCTCCCGAGAAATGGCTGCATGCTTGAAATTGAATTTGAACTGCCCGTGCACGTCGGCGTAGTCCACATCGGGTAACATTCGCCCTGCTTCCGACATCTGCTGGTACAGCGGAGTCCCCGGCACCGGCGTATACAACATGAACTGGTGAAAGTCCGTGTCGTGCGAGACCGCGTGCTCGATTTCCGCCATGATGTTGTCCGGCGTATGGTGTTCCAACCCAATGATGGTCGACCCTTGCACACGAATTCCGTGCTCGCGCAATTCGCGTGTGAGTTGCCGCGTGTCCGCTCCCTGCAATTTGCTGTATCCCGCTTGCGGCGATTCCAGGCCCATCCACAGCCACGACACGCCCAGCTCCACCAGCTCCAGCATGGTGTACTTGCGAATCGCGTTGGCGGACGCAAACACTGACAGCGCCCAGCTCTTGTTTCCGTGCTTCATCAGTTCCAGCAGGCGCATGGCCCGTTCGCGATGCAGCAGGAAATTCTCGTCCATCACGAAGAACGAATTCACCTTCAACTCGTCTTCCATCCGGCTCATGACTTCAAATAATTCGTCGCCTGTCTCAAAGAAGTTGACGAACTTGCCCTTACCTCCGAAAAAAGCCGACGTCGTACAGAAATTGCACCCCATCGGGCAGCCCACCGAAGGAATAATCGTCGCCGCCGTTGCGCCCTTCCGTTCGGGCAGTCGGATTCCCATGATGCGTGTGCGCATTCCAGAAACGATCGCCGGATGCCGGATCGGCGCGCTCTGGTCTTCGCCCAGATAGCGGCGCATCCACGAGACGCCTTCGCCTTTCACAATGTGATCCGCATCGATCATCTTCTCGATTCCCGGGATGGCGGCCACGTGCCCGCCCACGATGATCACCGAATGCGGCGAAAGCTGGCGCGTCATGCGGCACATCTCGCGCACTTTGGCGACGTTCACAATAATCCCGGTAATGCCGACCACGTCGAATTGATTATTTTTCAACTGGCGCGCGAAGTCATCGCGCATGGGGAAGTCCAGCACGGCACAGGGCGCAGAAATGTTCGCCTGGATCATCATGATGCCCCACGAGCGATGGAACATGCGCAGCGAGAAACCGCCCTGCGCGCGCGTCACCTGATTGTGATAGAGTTCCATCGGGTTGATGGAGCGGCTGCCGAACTCATCGTCCTGTGCGTATGGTCCGAAGACCGAGCTGAGCAGAATGCGGGCTTGTGATCCCTTGGGGTGTTTTTCGAAACTGCCTAAGTGAACGTTAGGATGGCTGACATCAACACTACCGGTAAGAAGTTCCAATTTTTTTCATCGTCCGTTTCTCCCCACATGCCGTTACAGCAATCGTAATCCGCTGCCTCGCCGCTGCAACCGCCCGCAAAAGAAAACACAAAAAGATTACAAAGCAGGACACCACCCCAACGTAACTAAAGAATCTGAAGGGGAACAGAGAAGATAGTGCATACCAACTTGAACCTGCCTTGCCATCTAGCCTAGAATCGCTGCCCTATGACATCGGAGCCGCTGGAGATCGAACGTCTCGACCGGGGAGTGCTGAGTCTCCACGGGCCGCTGACCATGGAAAACGTTTCTCCATTTCTAAACGCGGTTCGACGCGAAGACGCGCCCACCATGATTCTGGATTTCACGGGGGTCCCCTACCTTGATTCTTCCGGCCTGGGATCGCTGGTCAGCGCCTGCACATCCTGCGCCAAGGCCGGCCGCCGCATGGCTCTCACCGGCGTGAATAAACGTGTCTTGAAGGTTTTCGAGATCACTCGAGTCGAGCAGATCTTCCTGATGTTCCCCACATTGTCAGACGCACTCGAGGCCTTCACCAACGCGGGCACAGCGTGATCAAGTGCTGACCAAAACTCAAGGGTACATGTAGGGACAACCGCCGCGGCTGTCCGACCAGGCGCAGCCCGGCGGAGCCTGTGAGACGGCGCAAAATCAGCCTGTAAGCTTTAGGCCACGCGCGCCGGACTCGGCTTCTTCGCGTGCCCGGCATTCACCGCATCCAGCCGGATGCGGGTGACGCGCGCCGTTTCCTGCACCAGATCGCTGGTGAACTTGGCGCCTTCTCCTGCCATCACCGAGCCAGCGGCCAGCGCGAATCGCAATGCATCAGCCTGATCCTCGAAATACAAAACAACTTGTCCCGACATAGCACTTCTCCCTGGGCTCTGAGCCCTCAGTCGTAAGCACGACCTGGAAAGATCACTTGAATCAATTCAAAACGAAACAACCGCGCATCGACGAAGGGCGCGATCTGGATCTTTTACTGATTCTCGGGGCGCGCGGTGTTCAAGTCAAAGTGATTCTCTTGGTTCCACTAACTCGGTAGGCCATCCTGCCGGGTCCACGAGCAAAAAATGGGGGCTGATATAGGTTGGGCTCCTCCTCTTCGGCTATCATGTGCTTCTCAAGCCGATGCGCTTCTCACTTTGTACGATCGCGGGCTTCTTCTTGATCGCTGCAACCTGGTCGCAGGCGACGCAGGGCGCCGAGGTCGTTATTGGTACGTGGGAAGGCGAATCCAAGTGCGCCCTGCCGGACTCCCCCTGCCATGACGAGCATGCTTTATATCGCATCGCGGTTGACAAGAGAGACCCGCAGCAGCTGATTCTCGATGGCTACAAAGTCATCAACGGGTCCCCCGAATTCATGGGATCGCTCGTCTGCCGCTACCAGTCCGAGCGAGCCACACTGAGTTGCACTGGCGGCAAACAGGACGACTGGGAATTCCAAGTCTCCAGTGATCGCATGGCCGGTACGCTAACCATAGGAACCGAGAAGCAGGTCTATCGCCGGATCACACTAAGCAAATCACCCTCCAAGGCAAGTTGAGTATCCCATGCCCGTACTGATCTCGATGCTGCGCGGCGTGAACGTCGGTCCCCATAACCGAATCAAGATGGAAGCCCTGCGCGCTCTGTACGAGTCGCTCAAATTCGAAGATCCTCGGACCTACGTGCAAAGCGGCAACGTTGTTTTCCGCACAAAAGAAAAAAAATCTTCCGCGCTGGCGAAAAAGATCCAGAACGCGATCGAGCACGAGTTCGCCTGCCGTCCTGAAGTCATACTCCGGACCGCAAACGAATTCAGAGAAGCCATCGCCGCCAGCCCATTTGCCGGCCGCCCCGATCTGGAGCCGAGCAAACTCTTGGTCACTTTCCTCGCGGCCGAACCCGGTCCCGAAGCTCACGCGACCCTTCGCAGCCTCAAGTCCTATCCCGAAGAATTGCATTTGAAAGGCCGCGAACTCTTCATTTACTTCCCCGACGGGGCCGGCAAGTCGAAGCTGCCCTGGTCACAAGTTGAAAAACTCTTTAAGACCACAGGCACCGCGCGCAACTGGAACAGCGTCACCAAGATGCTTGCGATTGCAGAAGAACTGGAGTCTGCAGGCTGATCGAGGTGGCGCGACGCCGCCGCTGAACAGCAGGCACCCAAGTGTCACGCCTGCCCTCAACGGGCAAATCGGCCTGCCCAGCGACGACAACGAAATTTGGACTATGTGGAACGGGAAGGCGATTTCCCAAGTTCGCGTCTGGACGGTTCAAAAGTATCAAACGGGTAGATCGTGGCCGGTGGCTTTTGACGCTCAGCACGGGGATCTGCTGGTGTAGGCTTTATGCCGGAGAGAATCATGCTCAAGTTCCGACTTCCAGAGTTGGCGCTTCTTCTTCTGGCATTGATGTCCCAAGGGAGCGCGCAATTCGCACACACCGACCACAAACAGATCGTCGATGGCGCTGGTAAGCCGCTCCTCATTCGGGCAACAAATCTGGGCAATTGGCTGGTACCGGAAGGCTACATGTGGCTGTTCGAAGGCGGCCCGCAATCTCCGAGCGAAATCCGCGCGTTGGTGTCGGAGCTGCTGGGACCTGAAGGATCGACAGCATTCTGGCAGAAGTACGGCGAGAACTACGTGACACGGGAGGATGTTGCGTTCCTGCGCCGGGCGGGTTTCAACGCCATTCGAGTTCCTTTGCATTACAACCTTTTCGAGAGCGACGACGCGGAGGGTTTCAAGCGGCTGGACCAGCTAATCGTCTGGAGCCATGCCGAAGGTCTCTATGTGGTCCTTGATCTGCATGTCGCCCCGGGGGGACAGACGGGCGCAAACATCGATGACAGCGCCGGGTATCCTTGGCTATACCACAGCCCGCAAGAGCAAGAACACCTGATCGCAATTTGGCGGCGGCTGGCAACGCACTATCGCGATGAGCCGGCAGTGCTCGGTTACGACCTGCTGAATGAACCGATCCCGCATTTTCCCAAGCTGGCGCCTTTGAACTCTTTGCTTGAGCCGCTGTACAAGAAGTTGGCGGGGGAGATACGAAAGGTCGATGCTCACCATATTCTCTTTCTAGGTGGCGCGCAGTGGGACAGTAACTTCTCGGTCTTCGGCAAACCCTTCGACAGCAACGTCGCTTACACGTTCCACAAATATTGGACGGCGCCGGACGAAAGCGTGATACGGCAATACATTGATTTTCGCGAACGTTATGATGTGCCCATCTGGATGGGCGAGTCCGGTGAAAATACTGATGAGTGGATCGGGCAATTCGTGAAAACGCTGGAAAAAAACAATATCGGATGGGCTTTCTGGCCGTATAAGAAGATGGAAAAGTCATCGGCCGCCGTCAGCATTATCCCGCCTGCTGATTGGGGAAAGATCGTGGAGTTCGCCAGGCTGCCGCGCGGCACTGCCCATGCGGAAGAGCGACTGAAGGAACGGCCAGAACAAGAAACCATCACCCGTAGTTTCGCCGACTTGCTGGAGGGGGTCCGCCTGCAAAAGTGTCGGGTGAATAAGGGCTATTTAAAAGCGCTCGGGCTGAAGTCTGATATTGCGTCCGTCGGTGCGGGAGCGGCGAACTGAACGATTCTTCAATCACTCATTCGCTTGTCGATGCCTGCAAATTTAAAGCGGAAGGCGGTGGAATCGCTCGCTAACGTCCCAATCACGTCACAACTGGCAAAATGGGAGGCGGCGGCGAAACCAAGCACTGAATGGAAAAAGCAGAGAAACAAAGGGGATACATTGGTCGGGACGGGCAGATTTGAACTGCCGACCCCTCGCACCCCAAGCGAGTGCTCTACCAGGCTGAGCCACGTCCCGACGAGGAAGAATTCCACTGATGCCCAGAGTTACCATGAGGCGACCCGTCAGGCTCCAACGGAGGGGTTCACTCCGCGATTTTACACTACAACTGCCATCCTCGACAGTTTTGGACAATGAGTTCAATGAGTTTGGGTGGCACAGCGCTTTCAGCACTGCGAATGAACGCATTTGTTGAAGGGGGGACCATATCCCGGGGC
>CAZILJ010000690.1:0-4990 GCA_964539915.1 uncultured Acidobacteriaceae bacterium
ACTTCTGGCGGCAGTCGCACCCGCTCAAACAGCGCTACCCAAGCCACAACCCAGCCTAGCTCCAGTTCCGCAATTTGAAGACATCGCTCAAAAATCGGGGCTCACCGTTTCGCACATTTCTTCGCCCGACAAGAAATACATTGTCGAATCCATGAGTGGCGGCGTCGGGCTGATCGATTGCGATAACGACGGCAAGCTCGACATCATTACCGTCAACGGGTCAACGGTAGCGCGCTATCGTCAAGGGGGCGATCCCATGATCACGCTCTATCATCAGGATGCCGACATGAAGTTCAGCGACATCACCAAGGATGCGGGCCTGACGCATAGGGGCTGGGGGATGGGCATCGCCGTCGCGGACTACGACAACGACGGTTGGCAAGACATCTTCGTAACGGGATACGGAGGCAACGCGCTCTACCACAACCTCGGCAACTGCAAGTTTGAGGACGTAACCGAAAAAGCCGGAGTGGCAGGGGGCGGCTTCAGCACAGGGGCGGCATGGGCTGACTACGATCGCGACGGCCGCGTCGACCTTTTCGTATCGCGCTATGTTCATGCCGATATGGACAAACTGCCGGAGTTCGGCAACGATCCGCATTTCTGCCGCTTCAAAACGGTGATGGTGCAGTGTGGTCCCTGGGGTATGCCCGGCGAATCGGACATGCTGTTCCACAACAAGGGAGACGGCACCTTCGAGGAAGTCTCCAAGAAAGCAGGACTTGACGATCCACATCATTATTACGGGTTGGGCGCGACCTGGGGGGACTATGACAACGACGGTTGGCCGGATCTCTATGTGGCCAACGACGCGGGACCAAATTTTCTCTACCGCAACAAACACGACGGCACGTTTGAAGATGTAGGTCTGCTGGCAGGCGTGGCCCTTAGCGGTGACGGTATGCAGCAAGGCTCGATGGGAGTAGCGTGGGGAGACTATCTGCACGAAGGGCGACTGTCCATTCTGGTTACGAATTTTGTGGAGCAGGGATCCACGCTCTATCACAACTTGGGCAACGATAGTTTTGCGGACATAAGCGTGCGGGCGAAGATCATGAAACCCACTTACCCGCTGGTGAGCTGGGGGACGTCTTTTTTCGATATGGACAACGACGGCTGGCTCGATGTTTTCATTGCCAGCGGCCACGTCTACCCGCAGGTGGACAGCATTCCCGGGGGCACGGAGTATCGGCAACCTCTGGTCCTGTTTCGCAACCATCGCGATGGGACGTTTGAAGATGTGTCATCGACTCTGGCGTCGTTGCCTCTGAAATCGAGGCGCGGCGTGGCTTTTGGCGATATCAATAATGACGGGAATGTCGACATGGTCGTGCTGAACGTAGGCGAGCCGCCTTCGCTGCTTCTGAACCGCAGCCACAGCCCGAATCATCGGGTGTTATTCAAGCTGGCTGGAAGCAAGAGCAACAAGGCGGCGATTGGGGCTCGGATTACGGTGAAAGCCGGTTCTCTGGTGCAGATCGATGAAGTGCGCGGCGGCGCGAGCTACCTTTCACAGAACGACTTGCGGCTGCACTTCGGTCTGGGATCGTTCGAGAAGATGAGCGAAGTCATTATTCGCTGGCCGAATGGAGAAACCGAAACCTTGCGCAATGTCGCGGCCGATTTCATCTACACGATCACGGAAGGCGCAGGAATTCAGCAGAAAGTGGCGCTCCCTCCCTTGACGCAACACTGAATGCCGCCGGTGGTTTACCTCGACCGGATTCGCCGATTCCCGCAGGCCTATTCGATGCCGAGTTGCTTCTGGATTTGCTCCAAAGGCACGCCCTTGGTCTCCGGAACCATCATCTTCACCCAAACAAGCTGAAGAACCATCATCCCGGCAAAAAACGAGAAAACGTAGCCGGGCGGGAAGGCTGCGACCATCTTCGGGAAAAACGTTGTCAGCGCGGCGGCGAAGATCCAGTGCGTGAAGCTGCCGAGCGTTTGACCTTCCGCACGATGCCGATTGGGAAAGATTTCAGAGATGAAAACCCAAATGACGGCGCCTTGGCCAATCGCGTGCGCAGCGATGAAAGCAAAAATACATACCGGTACGATCGAGTAGTGATTGGTGAAAAAAGCCCAGGCAACCATTCCGAGTGACGTGATATAGCCGAACGATCCAATATAAAGAAGAGTCCGCCGGCCTAATCGGTCAATCAGCCAGAGGCCGACGAAGGTGAAAACCAAGTTGGTCAGCCCAATCCCGATGGATTGCAGCAACGCGGCCTTTGCTCCGAGGCCGGTAAGTTCAAAAATGCGGGGCGCAAAATACAAAATCGCATTGATGCCTGAGAGTTGATTGAAAAAGGCAATCAAAATGGCCAGCATAATAGGTTTGCGAAGCCGGCGCGTCCAGAAATGCCCGGAGGACCCTTCCGACGACGATGCAGCCAATATCTGGTCTGCCTCCGCCGCAATCTCGGTATCCGAGGCTTCCGGTTCGATGCGTCGGAGCACTTGCAGGGCGGCCTCGCGATCGCCTTTCCTGCTCAGCAGCCAGCGTGGGCTTTCAGGAAGGCCGATGCAGAGCGCCGCGTAGAGCAATGAAGGAAACGCGGCCACACCCAGCATCCAGCGCCAGGCGTTCTCTCCGATTCCTGCCAGCAGCGCGTTCGAAACGAATGCGATCAGGATGCCGAAAACAATGTTGAACTGGAACATCCCGGCGAGTCGTCCGCGATGTTTCGGCGGGGCGATCTCCGAGATATACATGGGGGCAACCACGGTCGAGATACCGATACCCAGTCCGCCAATGAATCGCGCCGCGATGAACGTTCCAACGTCGAGCGCCAAAGCTGAGCCCACCGCTCCGACAAAGTAAAGAATGCCAATCCAGAGCAACGTGGCTTTGCGTCCAAAGCGGTCCGCTGGCCAGCCCCCGAGCAGGGAACCAACCACCGTGCCGTAAAGGGCCGAAGCCATGGCGATGCCGTGCAGGCCCGGGCTCAGCCCCCAAAGTGCCTGAATTGTTTTTTCGGCGCCGGAAATAACCACTGTGTCGAATCCAAAGAGAAATCCGGCGAGTGCCGAGGTGAGCGACCAGAAGAAGATTCGACGGTTCATAAGTTGGCTTAAGCCGGGTTCACGAAACTTAAAAAGAGGAGCCGGAAACCGAGAGCTGGGACCTCAAACTGGAAGCAAAAAACTGAGAACTGAGCACTGAGCACTGCCCTCACCCTTTGGTCAGTGGATAACCTTTTTCCCGCCAGTCGCGAATGCCGCCGTCCATTGAAATGACGTTGGTGTAGCCCATCTTCTGCAAGTTGTCCGCTGCCAGCGCCGAGCGGAATCCTCCGCCACAATAGAGCACCAGTTCCGTGTTGAGCTCCGGTACACGCGCCTCGATGTCGCGTTCAATCACGCCTTTGCCCAGATGAAGGGCGCCGGGAAGATGGTCCTTGGCGTATTCACTCTCTTCGCGGACGTCGACCAGCACAAATTTGTCGCCGCGATCCATTCTGGTCTTTACTGCATCGACGTTGGTCTCACGCACCCGCTTCTTGGCGTCGTCCACAATCTTCAGAAAGCGCGGAGGATGCTGGTGGGCCATGAAAGCTCCTTTTTGGTTGCCAACATAGTACCAAGCCATTCGTGTGCATGACACAAGGAATGTGCACGCAGCTCGCCTTATGCCATACGCTCCTTGCTTCAGTTAGCATGAACGCGTGTCACCGAAAGAAACAGTCCGGAGGATCGGTTTGGCTCGCGCTCTGTCGAAGTTGGGATATTGTTCGCGCTCCCAAGCAGCAGAATTGATTCGCGACGGACGAGTGCGTGTGAACGGAGGCATACGCCGCGACCCGGAGACCCCAGTGCATCTTGGCAAGGCCCGCCTGCTGGTGGATGAGAAGCCCTTAGATTCGCGAGAGAAGATTTATCTCATGATGAACAAGCCCCGAGGCGTGGTCACGACGGCCTGTGACGAAAAGGGCCGTGGGACTGTGTACTCTGCGCTCGAGAAACATGGTAAGACGTTGCCGTGGGTTGCTCCCGTGGGCCGCTTGGACAAGGCTAGTCAAGGCTTGCTGCTGCTGACCAACGATTCCGAATGGGGCGCAAGCATAGCGGCGCCGGAAACGCACCTCGAGAAGACCTATCACGTGCAGATCGACAAACTAGCCGACGAAAACCTTACGCGATCTCTGGTGAAGGGCGTGACCGCCGAAGATGGAGAAACGCTGCGCGCTTCTCGCGTTCACGTGCTGCGCTCCGGGGAAAAAAACTGTTGGCTTGAAATTACATTGGGCGAGGGGAAGAACCGTCAGATCCGCCGCATGCTGGCCGCACTCGAAGTGGAAGTGCTGAGGCTGGTGCGTGTAGCCATCGGTCCACTGCAACTGGGCAAGCTGGCCAAGGGCGCCTATCGCGAGCTTGCTGTCGAAGAAAAACTGGCAATCGATCTCGCGATGTCGGAGTCGGGAACTCGCATTCGAAAGCCTGAAACCAGAAATCTAAAATCTAAAATCTAAAATTGAAATCTTTCGTCCCCATGCTAGACTCGCCCTTCTGCCCCGAATGGCCGACCCGCGCATGACTGATCTCACTTTTCTTCCCGCCGTTGTCATGGCGCAGCAGATCCGTGAGAAGAAAATCTCCGCCGTCGAACTGGTCAACGCCCATCTGGCAAAGATCGATAGACTCAATCCGAAATTAAACGCGTTCGTGCACGTCGACCCCGAACGAGTTGGCCGCGAATCCCACGACGCCGACGCTGCCTTGAACGGTGGCAAGCCTCTGGGACCGCTGCACGGCGTCCCCATCAGCATCAAGAGCTCGCTGGATGTCGCAGGCCTGCGCTGCGAGGCGGGCACTCGCCTGCGCGCCGGCCATATTGCTACCCAGGATGCGCCTCTGGTGGTTCGTCTGCGCAACGCGGGAGCGATCGTGCTAGGCGTGACCAACACGCCCGAACTCCTCATGGCGTGGGAGACGGACAACGTATTGTATGGCCGCACGAACAGCCCTTGGGATCTCGAACGCACGC
>CAZILJ010000691.1:0-2971 GCA_964539915.1 uncultured Acidobacteriaceae bacterium
GGAGGCGCTCGGAGAAACGGAAGTGCAAATCATCGCATCCGCGTTAGGTGGGCAGGCCCCGTGGTCCGATTTGCCGATCATCGTCATGACCGGCAGCGGAGAACCGAACCGCGCCAGAGGTCAACTGGCGACGATGCGAAAACTGTTGGGCAACGTTACTGTTCAGGAGCGTCCCTTACGAGCGGTTACGCTGGTGAGCACGGTTCAATCGGCACTTCGCGCCAGGGAAAAACAGTACGAGGTGCGCGATCACGTGACGGCACTCGAGTCGCGGGAAGAGGCTCTCCGTCGCGAGGAAAAACAGTTTCGACAGTTGGCAAATGCCATGCCTCAGCTGGCATGGATCTCAGACGCCGAGGGAAAAACCATCTGGTACAACGAGGGCTGGTTTCTCTACTCGGGCAAAACCTCTGAGCAGTTGTCAGGATCGGGCTGGCAGTCGCTGCACCATCCTGACATTCTGCCGGATGTCCTGAAACGATGGCAGGATTGCCTGCGAGAAGGCACGCTGTTCGAGATGGAGTTTCCTTTACTCCGTGTCGATGGCCGGTTTCGTTGGTTTCTCACTCGCGTTACTCCTATCCGAGATCCGCAAGGGAGAATCAACCGCTGGCTGGGTACCAACACTGACATTCATGCGCAACGGGAAGCACGGGAGATCCTGCGCTCAAACCAGGAACGACTGGAATCGGAAGTTGCGAAACGAACCGCCGCTCTGCGGCAGCTTTCGGCAAAACTGCTGCGCGCCCAGGATGAAGAGCGACGACGCCTGGCGCGCGAACTGCATGACAGCATGGGTCAGTATCTCGCCGCGATGTCGATGAGCTTGGCGGCGCTGGTTTCCGACACACCGTCGATCGACAAAAAACGCTCGGACGATCTGCAAAATATCATCCAGCTCTGTCTCAGCGAAAGCCGTACTCTTTCGCATCTCCTACACCCTCCACTTTTGGATGAGATCGGATTGACCTCCGCGATGAAATGGTTCGTGGAAGAATTCGGCAACCGCAGCGGAATCCGGGTCACGCTCGTCAGCGATTGCCAACGACGCTTTCCGACGCCCGTCGAAACCCTGTTGTTTCGAGTCGTGCAAGAGGCACTCACGAATGTCCATAAGCATTCAGGGAGCGCAACCGCAGAGGTGTCCCTCAAGACCGACGGCGGAGATGTTGTGCTCGAGGTGAACGATCACGGAAAAGGAATGCCGCAAGAACTCCTTGAACGCGCGGGAAACCAGAGCAGCGTTGCAGGTGTGGGGTTAGCCGGCATGCGCGAGCGCATATCTGAAATTGGCGGGGAATTCCGCCTGCATTCTAGCCCGCAGGGCACCCAAATCCGAGTTTCAGTTCCGCTCGCCGTAGCAGCTTAGCAAGCCCCAACAACCATCCGTTCAGCGAGAGCGCTCGCCCTGGAGCTCGAAGCCCGAATGGGCGAAGCGTTTTCGTCACTCCGAAGGATGCGGCGCGGTGAAATCTGAACAGCATGGCTTCTCGACGGGCTTGAACTCCATCAGCTCGACGCGGATCAGATCCGGATCGTAAATGTTGAGCTGCCACTTGCCGTCCTTGCCCAATTGCGCTTTTTCGTCGCCGTGCGACTTCCAACCATGCGATTCCAGCAGTGCTTGCGCCTTCTTCATATCGGAGACGCCAAGTGAAATGTGGTTCATCACTCCGGTGAGTCGCAGATCGGGATGCACCGGCTGATTCAGCATGTACTCCACCCAGTCCGTGCCGTCAGGGACCTGCAGCGCAACCCAGTCGGTCTCATCGTCCTTCATGCCGCCGTGCCAGTAAGGACGGAAACCGAGGACCTCGCGATAAAAGTGATCCTCTGCCTCACGGCGGTAGACCAGAAAACCGGCGTGAATCATGTGACGAGATACCGCCGAAGCCGCTGGCGGCGCCGCATCTGCTTTGCCGTTCTCCACAAACTCAATACGATGACCTTCTGGATCCTCCACCACAAAGAACAGACTGTGGTCCGACCGTCCTTGAATCTGCGGCACCTTGACTCCCATCGCAACCAAATAGCGGCGAAAACCGGCAATGTTGTCCGTGGCGAAGGCCACGTGATCCATGCGGTCGGTGGCTTTGGGATCAGGTGCAGGACTGTAGCCGACCCATTGCGGGCCAACCATATATCTCGCGGTGCTGCCCGATTCCACCGGCGAGGCGGCAGCTAAACCTAAAATGTCGCCGTAGAGGTTTTTCACACCCTCGGGAGCGGTGGTATAGAACGCCACATGGTCGATACCGAGAATGTGTGGCCGTTGAACCGCTTGTCCCAGAACACCCAGTTGACAAGCGAGGATGGCGAGGGCGACAGCGAGCTTCTTCATGGCGCCCTCGATTCTAATCCTATTCCGAGGCACACGGAATTGAGACCAGCGTTCGCCGAGGTCGGCCGCACGGTGGTGCGGCGAGGTGTAGCTCAGCTAGCCCGAGCCGCTGACTGAATCGAGAAACTGACGGACGAGCTTGGCTGCTTCGTCCGGCTGTTCCCACGGAGAATAATGTGCTGCCTTCGAAATCACCCGCAACTGGCTGCCCGAAATATGCTGTCGCATCAGTTCCGCTTCTTTCACCCCAGTCATGCCGTCCTCGTCTCCGGTTATCAGCAGGGTGGGAACGTTGATGGTTTTTAGCGTCTCGACGGAATCGGGGCGTGAGGCCATGCCGCGCTGCACTTGGGCAACATCCTCCGGCGACATCTTGCGCATCAAGCGCATTGCGCCCTCTACCAAGTCGGGACGCATCTCTCGTGTGTTCTTCGCCATCAGCCGCGGAATCATCGACTCGAAAAATGGCTCAGTTCCGCGCTCCAGCACATCGTTCGCCGCATTCAGGCGCGCGGCGCGCGCTTCTGGACCATCCGCCGGCGCTTTGGTGTTGCACAGTCCGAGCGCGGCCACCCGGCCGCGATAGGTTCGCCAAAACTGAAATAACGCGTAGCCGCCAATCGAAACTCC
>CAZILJ010000692.1:0-5986 GCA_964539915.1 uncultured Acidobacteriaceae bacterium
ATGGTATGGGTGGGGGATGGCGCTGGCGTGGGTTCGGTGGAATGGGTGAGGCCACAACCACGGAGCAGGACTACAAGGAGGGTACTCTCGTTGTTGACATGTACGACGCAAAAACCAAGCAGTTGATCTGGCGCGGCAGTGCCGAAGACACAGTGTCCAACGACGCCGCGAAAATGAAAAGAACCTGGACAAGAGCGACGTGAAGATGTTCAAGAAGTTCCCGCCGCAGGCTGCCAAGGGTTGAGAACCCTACTGTCCGGATAGTCGCTGAACAGAACTACAGAAGGAGACAGGAATGCAAACGCGAAGACTCGGCAACTCCGACCTGCACATCACTCCGGTGGGGTATGGCGCCTGGGCCATCGGCGGCTCGGGCTGGCAGTTCGCCTGGGGATCTCAAGACGAAAATGATTCCATCGCAGCCATTCACCGCTCGCTCGAACTCGGAGTCAACTGGATCGACACGGCCGCCGTCTACGGCCTGGGGCGCTCTGAAGAAGTGGTTGCTCGCGCGCTCAAGACATGGCCGGGCACGCGGCCTTACGTCTTCACTAAGTGTGGCCTGCGCTGGGACGCCAACGGCAATGTGAGAAAAGTATTGAGCGCTGATTCGATCGGGCGCGAAGTCGAAGATAGCCTCCGCCGCCTCTCCCTTGAAGCGATCGATCTCTACCAGATCCACTGGCCGCCTGATCCCGATTCAGCCCAACTGGAAGAGGGATGGTCAAAGCTGGCGCAGCTGCAGCGGCAGGGCAAAGTGCGGTGGATTGGGGTTTCCAACTTCAATGTTCAGCAACTATGCCGGGCGCAGGCCATTGCTCCCGTCACGTCCCTGCAGCCTCAGTATTCGCTTGTGCACCGCGAGACCGAAGACCAGATTCTGCCGTACTGCCTGCAGGAAAGAATTGGAGTCATCGTTTATTCCCCGATGGCTTCCGGCCTGCTGACCGGCGCCATGACCCGCGAGCGCGCGGCCAAACTGCCCAAGGACGATTGGCGCAAGAATCATCCCGACTTCAGCGAGCCAGCTCTTTCTCGGAACTTGGCGCTGGTTGAACGCTTGCGGGAGATTGCCCGGCGGCACAACCGGTCAGCCGGAGAAGTCGCGATCGCCTGGACGCTGCACAACCCCGCCGTCACAGGAGCAATCGTCGGCGCCCGCAATGCACGCCAAGCGGAAGGAGTGATGCGCGCTGGCGACCTTCGCCTGACGGATGAAGACGTGAGCGAGATCGAGACTTTCGTGGCTGAGATGGCTGCGTAAAGCGATACCGTTGGACCAAAACAGACGTCGGACCCTCCGAGGCGCAGGAGTGAGGAAAACATAGTGAACCAAGACAAGACGAGTGTGAACACAGCTCTGCAGCACTATCTCAAATCTGGCCGGCAGTTCGGAGATGGCGAGAAATTCTACCTCCTGGGCTTCGAAGCGGCTCTGTACGCCAGAAATCGCTGCAAGGAATTTGATCAGATCGCGTCCGAGATGGCGAGCGACTTGGAAGAACTGAAGCGGCAACATCCCGGCGCCGCAGTGGAAGAGCCGTTTGCGCACGGATTTCAGCGAGGACGGGAATATTACCAACGCCTCTGCGATGAATCCGCTCCGGTGTGACGCTGCCCCAAACATTTGACTTCGACCGTCCTATTCACTTCTTTTCTTTCTGCCGCAGGCGTGTCGGCGCCAATGTTTCCCAGGCTTGAACTTAAGCGATGTCCTTCGATGGACACGCTGTCCAAGGGCGGGCGTCATTTCGCGTGGCGCTTGACCTCAAAAGCTCTTCCGGCTGACACAATTTCGCCGCAGCTCCATTCATCGCTGACTTGCCTCGAGAGGTCAATTTGGTATGCCGCTTGCTACTGTTCAACGCGTATGAAACACGGAGACGAGAGAGAGGACGTGGTCGTGAATCAGATGCTTGATTCCTCGGGCATGCGGTACGCAGTAATCGCAGGGCTTCGCACCGAAACTGGTGCCGAACGCCTTGTGATTGCGTACGCGAACGAGAAATCACTGCGCGACTTCATAGCCGCACCCTCCATTATTGCGGTGGACTTCTCCTCGCGCGAACGTGGGTGATTACACTCAAAGTCCTCTGCCCGTCCCTCAATGAGGCTCGCCGCAATCAGAGGCAGGCTTCACCGCGGGTCGGGCACTCAACCGCCGTTGTCATTTGGCGCTAAAACCCCGATATCCCTCAAGGTAAAGGGTTAGGCGCATGCTACCGTCGCCCGATGACGACGATCATAAACGTTCCCGGCTTGGCCGCCGGACGCGTTCCCGGCTTGGCCTCTTCGAACTCCGCGGTCGGTAAATAGATTTTGTGCGCTGCTTGATCGATGTCCATGGTCTTGGTGCCAAGTCCGGTGGTCACGGTCTGCACGGTCTGCCACTTGCCAGCCTTCTCCTCGGCAATGCTGAGCTTGCCTTCGCGGGTGCTCGCGAATGTCTGATGACCGTCCCAGCGCGTGGCGTCCACCCCGGCAGCAATGGGAAGATCGCCAACGACCTTGCCGTCGTCGGTGCTCATGATGAGCATCTTCTGCGGTTTGCGGCATCCGATGAAGAGTCTGTGCGTCACTGTATCGATTGCCAAGCCGACGGGAGAACCACCGGGAGCGACCGGCCAGTGCGCGAGCACTTTCCGAGCCTTGAGGTCGACCACAGCGACCTGGTCCTTGTCTTCCAGATTGATGTAGACCTTGCCGGCCCCGTCCGCAGCCAGGTACTCCGGTTTGCCGCCGAGTTCAATCGGCGCATCAATCACCGCCGTTTTGGGATCGGCGTCGGCCTTGAGGGTGATCAACATGCCTGCGTCGCCGCAAGCAACCAGGACTAGCCCGGTGCTCTTGTCGTAGATGATGCCGTCTGCATCGTCTTTCGCGGCCACCGTTCCCAGAACTGCGTTGGTCTTGAGATCGAAGATTACGATCGAGCCGTCGCCGTCGCTGATGAATCCTCGCCCGAGTTCGGGAGCCACAGCAACGCCATGGTTGTGCTTCTGGCCGGTAATGTCGGCAACCTTGTTACCCGAATCGGCGTCGATGACCATCGTGTGTGTGCTGCGCGGGACGTAAAGACGGTGACTGTTTGCATCGACTGTGATGTAGTCGAAGCCGCCCTCCCCGCCAACGTGAAACGTTTTTTCGACAGCCCATTCGGCTTGAGCGAAAGCGCGCGAGCTAGTAGTGAACGAAGCGGCCACGATCAGAATGCATGAAAACAGGTTCCGAATCGACATGGGACCTCCCAGAAACTCCATATGAGCTGCCTTGTCACAAAGACCACTTGTTCACACTAGACGGTCAATATGAAAGGAACCTGAAGGTAGTTGGCGAAAAATTCCTCATTACGCTCATCCTGAAAGGGGATGTCAAGGAAAAAGCTGTTAGAGTGGTCGTCAATTCGGGGGTGGAGCATGCGACACAACACTCTCTGGTCGGCCTTTCTCTTCCTTTTTTTGTGTTTCGAGATTGCGACGTGGGCGTCGGCTCAGAGCGTCCGGCTGTACGTGGACAACAGCGAGGGGGACGACGTCAGCGTCATCAACCTGAAGACACTGAACACCGTAGATGACATCCGTCTGGGCAACAGAGTTCACGGGCTGGCGATCCAGGCGGACGGGCGGCGGCTGTTTGCGACCATCGAATCCGATAACACCCTTCGCGTGGTAGATACCGCGACCGACAAGGGCATCGCGACGATCAAGCTGACGGGACGTCCGAACCAGTGCGCGGTCACGCCTGACGGACACTACGTGGCGGTGCCGATCCGCGACAAGAATGCAGTGGACATTGTGGACGTGCAGCAGCAGAAGGTAGTGAAAACGCTGCCCGTGAGCAAGCCGCACAACGCGTTCAACGCCGGCAGCAATCGCTACCTCTTCGTGAGCGCGATGGGGGCAGAGCAGATCAACGTCATCGACCTGACGACGATGACGTACTCGGCGAAGATAACGGTGGGAGGAATTCCACGGCCGTACGTCGTGACGCCTGATGGCACAACGATGTACGTCGCGGTAACCGACTTGCACGGTTTCATGAAGGTGGACGTGGCGAGTGGGAAGATGCAGCGGGTAGCGATGCCGTCCGAAAACCATACGCCGAAGCAACGTCCGTTCGAGCCCAGCAACACGCTGACACACGGGCTAGCGCTGTCGCCGGATGGAACGGAGCTGTGGGTCACGAGCCTGCTGGACGATAGCCTGTACGTCTACGACGTGAAGGCGAACAAGATCACGGGGCGGGTACAGGTCGGCGATGGGCCGAACTGGGTGACGTTCTCGCCGGATGGGAAGTATGTGTGCGTGAGCAATACCGGGACAGATGATGTGTCGATTATCGACGTGCGGACGCGGCGCGAAGTGAAGCGGGTGAAGGTGGGGAAGGCGCCGAAGCGCATCGTAGCGGCGTTGCTCGGAGCATAGCGAGAGGGCTTACCATCGGGCACCTTAACAATGCGAGTAACCGCAGTCGCCGCTGAGACGGAACTGTTGAAAAATCCCATTATGCATTTCCGCTTAAAACGGTATCACTGGTATCAGTTAGAGTTAGAGAGCGCGAAAATAGTGACACCTCAGGGCTCCAGGCCTTCGGAGAGATCAGACCCTTCGTCCCTATACTAGGCCGCTTCGCAGGTTCACCCACGATGTCCTTGACAGCGGACTTCACGGTAGATGGATCAGTTGCTGCCGTCATTTCTGTACGGACTGATGGTCTATGGCCTTTTTTGCCCTATGTACTTAAACACAAAAGCCGCCATCGAATTCATTCGTTCGAAGGTCTTGCCTTTCTTCCTTCGCCACTCCTTAGTTGACCGTGAATGTACCCTTGCTCCCCGTGCCTCCAACGGTGGTGACGGCGATGGCGCCCGACAGGGCAGCGGTTGGTAGTGTTGATTTGGGTTGCCGACGTCACAGTGAAGCTGGTGGCCTTAACCTCACCAAATGTGACAGCTGTGGCACCGGTGAAGCCGGTGCCTGTGATCGTGACGGAGTTCCTGCTGTGCCGCCGGTCGGGCTGAAGCTGGTCACCGTCGGCGGCACTTTCAGCTTTTTCAGAGTGCCTGCGGGGCCCGTTTTCGTGGTGACCGAGACGAGTCCAGTGATGGCAGTGGGAGGAACGACTGCCGTAATGAAGTCGTCGCTCATGACTTTGAAGCTGGTGGCGAGATCCGAACTTGACTGCGGTTGCTCCGGTGAATCCGTTGCCCAGGATATCGATCGTCCTCGGCGACGCAGCCGGATAGTTCTGCACGACGATGAACCTCGGGTACGATGCGCGGCTCAAGGTGTAGATGGTACCACCGCCGGCGCCGCCGCCTTGCGAGGAGACTCCGTACAGCGTTCCCTCGGTGCGTTGGCCAAGCGGCACCCAGTTGTTGCAGCCATCGGTTGCGCACGTCAGGTCGCGTGGCTTGGTGAACGTGCCGGTCTTCGTGATCATATAGAGGACGCCGTCGTGGTTGGCACCGCCGGTTCCGGTCAAGCCGTAGAGGTTGCCATCCGAGGCAGTGAGTAGTCAGGTGTTCATGTTGGCGCCCTCGGAGCCGTCCGAGGCAATAGTGTGCAGTGCCGTCACCTTGCCGGTGGTCGTGATCTTCAAAATCTGGCCCGCAATCCACCAATGCAAAAAATTTCTCTGCGCCCCCAGAGCAGCCAATAGAAGGAGCATCGTGTAGCATCTGAAGGTGTAAGAACGAGCATAGCGAATTGTCGGATGGTCGTGATTCGGAGCTCATTGACACTGTCATCGTTAGCGCGGTATTGCTGGCCCCAGCGCGGCTTTGTTCATTGTGGGGACGGAAAGCATGGGCGCGCACGAGCAGGCCAGGCGTCTTTGCGCTTGGAAACGCGAGCGATCCCATAGCATCGTGAAAATGGAATTGGGAGGATCAAACGATGGAAATCGAAGATCGCGTATTCATTGTGACCGGCGCTTCGTCGGGGATAGGGCTATCGACGGCGGTCGCTCTGTCTGCTCGCGGCGC
>CAZILJ010000693.1:0-2588 GCA_964539915.1 uncultured Acidobacteriaceae bacterium
TCGACGACCGCATCGAGGCGCGTGAAGGTCGCTCGGTGGCGCAGATTTTCCGCGATTCCGGCGAATCCGAATTTCGGCGGGCGGAACACGCTGCCCTCGCACAAGTGCTCGAAGAGTTGCGCGGCGGAAGCGCCAGAATCGTGGCTTTGGGCGGTGGCGCTTTTGTACAGAAACAAAACGCAGCCGTGCTCGAGGCGTCGAGCTTTCCGACAGTCTTTCTGGACGCCCCTGTCGACGATTTGTGGCAGCGCTGCTCGACCGAGGCAAGGGAAGCCGGGACCGAACGTCCATTGCTCCGCAGCATGGATGAGTTTCGCAAGTTGTATGAGGTTCGGCGCCACGGCTACTCGAAGGCGTCTTTGCAGATTCAGACTGGCGACCGCCGAGTGGAAACGATCGCGGACGAGATTGCCGAAAAGCTGGACTTGAAAAAAATCGCGGTGCGCACGGAACAAGGAGAAGTCGAGTGAAGTTTACAATACAAAATCACGGCGCCGCGGTTCTCATCCTATTCACTGCCCTTTTCCCCGGCTCCGTTTCCCAGGCCGCCGACAAAAAAGACAAAGACAAAGCGAACACCCCGCCACCGCAAACTGTGGACTCCGGTGCATTCGGAATCTTCGTCAAGGGCCAGCGAGTTGCCACTGAGACCTTCAGGATCGATCAGCAAAACGGCACCAGCATCATCAAGTCGCAACTGAAGGAAACCGCCGCGCCCAATTCCGCCGTGCAAAAATCGGAACTGGAAATGACTTCCAATGGCGAACTGCTACGCTACGAATGGAGCCAAGCCTCCGGCGGTTCCCTGAGCGTAGCTCCGAGCAACGATTTCCTGATGGAGCGAATGACCGCGAGCGGCACCGGCAAGCCCGCCGAACAGCCCTTCCTCATGCCCAGCACAACCGCGATTCTCGATAACAATTTTTTCGTGCACCGCGAAGTGCTCGCCTGGCGCTACCTGGCCGCCGACTGCAAGCGTGAGGGTGGAGCTTTGAAATGCCAGCAGGGACCGGCGCAGTTCGGCGCGCTCGTGCCCCAGGACCATAATTCGATCAGCGTTCGACTGGAACTTCTGGGGAAAGAAAAAATCAAGGTCCGCGGTGCCGAGCGCGAGCTGCTGCGTCTCAACCTGGCCGGGGAAAGTTTTGAGTGGGCCCTTTGGGTGGACGATCAAGACCAGTTCAAGCTCATACGGGTGGCGATTCCTGCCGATGATACAGAAGTGGTCCGGGACTAAAGCTGTGCCTGCCTGGCGGCAGAATACCGATCGCACTGGAAAACTTATTGCTGCTCGCTGACGCACGCACGGCGCGGGTTCTGGTCACGGTGCTCCTGTTTGCGCTCGCGCTGGGTTTTCTCTTCGTGGCTCGCGCCACTCTGATTGCGTTTCTATTCGCCATCTTCTTTGCCTACCTGATGAGCCCGCTGGTGAATCGCCTCGAAAAACTGTTGCACGGGCGCGTCCTAGCCATCGCCGTCATCTACAGTCTGCTGCTTGTCCTGGTCGTGGTCTTCTTTGTCGTGGTCGGACCTAAGGTCACCCGAGAAGGCGCCCGGCTGGGACAGTCCCTGCCCGACCTTCTCACTCGACTCAGGTCCGGCGACCTCACAGAGAAACTCGGCAAAGAGCATGGCTGGAGCAGCGCCACATCGGTTTTTGTGCAGTCGTTCCTCAACAATCACGGCGACGACATCACCCAACTGGCGCAGCGAGTTGGATTGCGTGTGGCCGATGTCGCCAAGCAAGCCTGGCTGTTCTTCGTGGTGCCCCTGCTGTCCATTTTCTTCCTGAAAGATGGTCGCGCTTTCAGCGATTTCCTGCTAGCAGCCATCCAGTCACGTCCCCAGCGGGAGTTTCTGGAGAACGTACTCAATGATCTCAACCAGATGCTCGCCCATTTCATCCGCGCCCAACTGACATTGGCGGCGTTGACTTTGGTCATGTATTCCGTTTTTCTCGCCATCATGCGCGTTCCCTACGCGCTGGTCTTGGGAACGCTCGGCGGAGTCCTGGAATTCATCCCCGTGGTCGGTCCTCTCGCCGCCGCCCTGGTGATTGTCAGCGTGGCGTTGCTGCTGAGTTACAAACACTGGCTGATCCTGGTCGTTTTTCTCGGCAGCTGGCGATTGATTCAGGATTATGTTTCTTCGCCGCGGATCATGGGTGAGAGCATGGAACTTCATCCTTTGGCCGCAATCTTCGGCGTGATGGCCGGCGGCGAAGTCGCCGGTATCTTGGGCATTTACCTTTCCATTCCCGTCATGGCAAGCCTGCGCATCGTTTTGCGCCGCTGGCGCCTCTATGCCGAAAAGAAGAAATTCGGCCCTCTCTCAGAATATCCATTCAGGCCGCAAGAGACGCATCGCCCTTAAAAGGCGCCCGAGCTCCGAAGACCGCGTCCGAGCGCCCCGGCAGCCCTTCCGATTGCCGCATGGACGGCGGACGAAGGTCGTCCGCCCTTCGATACTTGCGAATATCCGAGCCTGAACAGAAGCTTTGAGGGCGCATCCCAAGCGACCGCCAGCGACGGAGAACTCGGTTTCTCCTCGACTGTTATAGAATTCCAGGTAATCTATGAACCGAAAAA
>CAZILJ010000694.1:0-3535 GCA_964539915.1 uncultured Acidobacteriaceae bacterium
TTTGATCATGCCCGAGGTGGGCATGGAGGGGCAGCAGAAGCTGAAAGCGGCGCGTGTGCTTTGCATCGGCACGGGAGGACTGGGCTCTCCGCTGGCGTTATATTTGGCGGCGGCTGGTGTGGGCACGCTTGGCCTGGTGGATTTCGATGTGGTCGATTACACGAACCTGCAGCGGCAGATCATTCATTCGACCGCAGACGTGGGGCGAAAAAAGTTGGATTCGGCGGCCGACAAGCTCACGGCGATGAATCCGTTCTTGAATCTACGAACATTCGATATGCGCCTGAGCAGCGAAAACGCTCTTGAACTTTTTGAAGACTTTGACATCATTGCCGATGGCACAGATAACTTTCCTACACGCTATTTGGTGAACGACGCTTGTGTTCTCACAGGCAAGCCGAATGTTTACGGATCGATCTTTCGTTTTGAAGGGCAGGCGAGTGTGTTTGCCACGGAAGATGGGCCCTGCTATCGCTGCCTGTATCCGGAACCGCCACCGCCGGGACTGGTTCCGTCATGCGCGGAGGGCGGCGTGCTCGGCATTCTTCCCGGCCTTGTGGGCGTGATGCAGGCGACCGAAGTCATCAAACTGATTCTGGGCATCGGCGACCCGCTGATCGGCCGCTTGCTGCTGATTGACGCGCTGGGCATGAAGTTCCGCGAACTCAAGCTGCGCAAGAATCCGGACTGCCCGGTGTGCGGGACGCATCCCACGGTCACCAAGCTGATAGACTACAACGAGTTTTGCGGAATTCGCGGGGAGGAAAAACCAGTGGCAAGTGGCGTTCCGGAGATTCAGGTGGAAGACTTGAAACGGCGTTTGGATGCGAAAGACGATCTGTTTGTGCTCGACGTGCGTGAGCCCCACGAATATCAGATCTGCAACATCGGCGGATATCTGATTCCACTGAATGATCTGCCGAAGCGGGTGAATGAACTCGATTCCAGCCGTGAAATCGTAGTGCATTGCAAAATGGGTGGACGCAGCGCGAAGGCCGTGGCATTTTTGCAGCAGGCGGGATTCACGAAAGTACACAATCTTGCGGGAGGGATTACGGCCTGGTCGGAACGGGTGGATCCGAAAGTGCCGAAGTACTGAAGGCGTCTCGAGTTTCAGGGTTCAAGAAAGGGAGCGCAAAGGCGCTCCTTTTTTTTGTGATTCAAATCGTTGCGGTCCGATCCTTTCCGGCGCGGACATTGAGCTCGACGGGCGCTTTGCCGGAGACACTCCGTCCGACTTGCAGCCCGACTTATAGGAAACAATTCTTTCCGATGAGAAGATTCCGTTGAAAGGCTTGAAGGAAAAGCCCAAGCGGGCGGTTATGAGCTACTACGATGACGTGCTGGCGTCGGCAAACTAGACTTAGTGGCTACGAAAATGTAGAGGGGAGCACGAAATGCACTCCCCCCCTTTTTTGGCACTGAGTGCTACTTGCTCGAACCGGCCTGCATGCCGTCGCCGGAATCACCAAGCTCCAGCGCGAACTTCTTGCCGGCGAACCGCGCACCCGATAGAGTGCTGGTTCCATCGTTGTTCTTGATCACGACCGCTGCGTTATTCGCAGATGGCGAGTTCAGGTCCACGACCTTCGCCTGTACTTTGGCAAGTACGTTCCTGCCTTGCATGATGCTGACTTCCACGTTGGGACCGCTGCCATCCCACTCTAATTTGTAGTCCCCAGCTTTGAGCTTGGTGCCGCTGATTGTCGTTGGGCTTTGCAAATTTAAGCTGGCTTTCGTGACTGCGAACGCGCTGGAGGCCAACAGTAAAGCCAACCCCATAACCACACTCTTGGAAATTGTCGCGAACGTCATAGCTGCTCCTTTTTTCTTTCCCGAGTACACGTCGGGAAGCGGTTAGGGCGGCCCGGTTCACGACCAGCGAGAAAACACTTGTGTTTCCGCACAAATCGCATCACAATGCTGCCGCCGGGGTTGTGCAGACGAGTCACAAGCTTGCTCTGCCGCGATGGGGGTTTTCTCACCTGGGCCGCCAAACCGAGTGTGAGAGAATCCCCAAACCCCGCAATAATTTCGGAATCAATTCTGCCCGGCGTCACCCCTGCGCACGGCATTCACCCCACTTTGAGAGACTACGTATTCGATCGTCTCGAAGTTCACTTAAATGGTGAACCCACCATACTTTCTTGGACGGTAGCCACAGTCTTCCGGTAGCAAGAAACCTCCGCTAATTCATTCGCGGGAAGGAACATCCGGCGTGTGTTTTGTGAAGTTGGGTTTAGTTCTGGCGCGATGCGAGGGCACACACGTTCGAAGAGTCTGTAGAGACGTAGCCGGCTACGTCTTCGGAGGCGAGGCGACAGGCTTCAGTCTGCGTCGCCATGCTGGCGCTCGACGGACCAAATGTTTGCTTCATCCTTCTCGAACGGATATAGGTGCACCATCCAGTTGAAGATCACGGGATGAAATGTTCCGCCAGCCGCATCGCAGGCTTCCTGCGTAGTGATAGATCCCCGCAAGCCATATTCCGGATGGGGCGCGAGCATCTCCTTCCTGCGGTCAGCCGGAGGGGCACAGAAATTCACGTGCTCGTGCCACTGCGCCACGCTGAGCGGAATGCGCTCGTCGAGTTGATCTTCGGTAAAACGCTTGGGCGCCGTGTACATCACGCCGACCAGCTTGTAGTCGTCGCCGTGTTTTTCGTAGAGCAAGGACGTGGGATGCTCTGGATTGAATCGGAAAGCTGCTTCGATGGCGTACCCGTAGTTCGTGAAGTGATACATCTTCTGCGGAACTTCGGGATGGAAAATCTTGAATCCGTCGGCCAGAGCGGCGTGGTAATCCGAATACTTTTCTGAAGCCTTTCGCCCTTCTTCTGCGACCTGGTGGGCGCGTGCAGTATCACCGGGCTTGGGCTGGCGCAGCGCTGTCATCTTCATGTGCGAACCCCTGTCCATGTGACCTTCCATGGAATGCATGGCGTGAGCGCTGGCGTCGGAATCCTTATCGCCACCCATTGGCATATCTTTCATGTTCGACATGTCGTGACCCGACATGCCCGGCGCCTCGATCCTAGGCGTGCTTTGTTGATTCGTGCCCGAATTGGAAGCTGGGGTGGAACTGCTCGCCTGTCCCCAGGCAACGCTGCAGAGCAAGAACACAGAAACGAAAACGACGATATGGTCACGCATCCGAATGTCCCCCCACAATCAGTAAATATTAACCCTGAAGCAGGAGAGATGTTTCTTCAAAAGAGGCGATTTACTGCTATTCCAGAAGTAATCACGGCGGACGGGCGACTCACTGTTTGCGTTTGTAGTGGATGGGCCACCGCCCTGCCAGTTCTTACCGCCATCCTGTGAGGACTCCCCACTCCAATCGAACTCGGAAACGGCAATATTTTTCCCAACCATACGCTGCAGGGATTTCTTTACCATCTTTACCAATGGCTTCGCGTTCGAGGATCATCTGGCCCTGTTTGAACTCTCCCACAAAATCGAGATAAGCCCCTTCGTTGTCCCCCCCAGTCTGATTCCACTTGCCCGCATTGCTGTCGAAAATGCAGACACTGGTT
>CAZILJ010000695.1:0-1887 GCA_964539915.1 uncultured Acidobacteriaceae bacterium
AGATGTTTGAAGTCGGCCTGATCGAGGAGACTGAGCGCTTGCTGCAGAAATACGGCGCAACTTCACGCCCTCTGGCATCGCTCGGCTATAGACAGGCGGTTCAACTTCTGCACGGGGAGCTGACCCGCGAACAAGCAATCCAAGCCGCGCAGCAGGGCCACCGCAACTACGCCAAGCGCCAGATGACATGGTTTCGTCGCGAGCCGGATGTGATCTGGCTGAAGGGATTCGGCGACGATCTGCAGATTCAGCAGGAGGCCGTGGGCGGAGCAGAGTCCTATCAGCAACCGGCTAATACTTAAGACCCAAAACCTGCCTTCTGCTATCGTTCTTTTTATGCCTCGAATCTACTCTGCCATATTCGTTGTCCTGGCCCTTACCCTGCCCGCGTTTCCCAAGGACAAAGATAAGCATCCGCGCCCTGCTCCGCTGCACACCTCGGGTGGCGACCAATGGGCTGAGAAGACGCTGCGTAAGTTGACGGTCGAGGAAAAGATCGGACAGGTCTTCATGATCTGGTGTCGCGCGAGCTTTCTCAATGTGGAGAACCCAGAATACTTGCAGTGGCTCGATGCCATGCGAAAATATCACGTGGGCTCCTTCACCATGTCGGTGCACGTCGACGGGCCCTTTCTGTTGCGCACCGAGCCGTACGAAGTCGCGGAATTGCTGAACCGCCTGCAGAAGGAATCCAAGCTGCCTTTGCTGTTCGCAGCGGATTTCGAGCGTGGCCTTGCCATGCGCATGCTGGGCGCGACGAACTTTCCGCACGCGATGGCATTTGGCGCCGACGGCAATCTCGAAGATGCGGAGACGTTTGGGCGGATCACTGCCGAGGAAGCCCGGGCCGTCGGCATTCACTGGAATTTTTTTCCTGACGCGGATGTGAATTCGAATCCTGCGAATCCCATCATCAACACGCGCTCGTTCGGCGAAGATCCAAAACAAGTCGGCGATTTGGTGACAGCCTACATCAAGGGAGCGCACGAGGCTGGAATGCTGACCACGGTGAAGCACTTTCCCGGTCACGGCGACACTGCAACCGACTCACATCTCGGGGTTGCGAGCGTGGGCGGGGACCGCGCCCATCTGGATTCGATCGAACTCCCACCTTTCCGCCAGGCCATCGCGGCGGGTGTCGACTCAGTGATGGTGGCGCACGTTACCGTCCCCGCCCTTGATTCCGATCCCAATCACGTTGCCACGATCTCGCCGGCAATCGTTTCCGACCTGCTCGAAAAACAACTCGCATTCAAAGGCGTCATCGTGACCGATGCCCTCGACATGGCGGGGCTGACCCATCTTTTTGCCAACAACATTGGCCGCGAGGCCGTCGAGGCTTTCAAGGCCGGCAATGACCTGCTCATCATCCCTCCCGACCTGGGCGCCTCCTATGATTCCATGCTGAAGGCGGTTCGTTCCGGCGAGATTTCGCCGCAGCGTCTGGACCATTCTGTCCTCAAGATCCTGAAAATAAAAGGCAATCTCGGCCTTAACAAATCTCGGACCGTCGATCTCAGTACGATTGCAAACGCGGTCGGGAAGCCGCAAAACATCGCTTTTGGTGAGAAGGTGGCCGACTCTGCCATCACCCTGGTGCGCGACAACGGCAAGGTGCTTCCTCTGAAATCCAAGGGAACCGTCAAGGCCGGGCTTCCGTATATGACCAAAGAGGAGACCCACAACCAGGTTCTCGCCATTCTTTTTTCGGATGATGTACGTACCGATTCAGGTCGCGCCTTCGGACGGGAGTTCCGTGTCCGCATCCCGGATGCGCGCGTGATTTACGTGGATCCCCGCTTTGCCGGCGGGATGACCGACGAGGTTTTGAAGGCGGTCGACGAGGCGCAAACCGTGGTCGCTGCAGTCTACCTGATTCCGACCGCG
>CAZILJ010000696.1:0-6998 GCA_964539915.1 uncultured Acidobacteriaceae bacterium
AACCGCAATGACCAGATCGCGCAGAGGCTTGATGACCGTAAAGCGAACCAGTGCCTGCGGTCTCTCCGCTTCATCTAAGACGGCAAGTCTTGCGGCCTTCCAACCGGCGTCCGCACGCAATCCGGAGGAGAGAAAGGAAACGGCTTCGAGACCGATTGTGCCCAGGCTGGTAAGTTGTTCGGCCCGTGGTATGGACTCGGCGAGCAGCGGCGCGTCCGCTATCGATCGTAAGATTTCCGGCTCGGCGCTGATCCAGGCGTTGAATACGGAGGTCAGCTTCTTCTCTTCCGGCGTGCCCGCCGACGGCTGCTTCAAATAGGTGCGGGTGAGCAGTTCGAAATCGTGGCGCGATGGCGGGTCAGGCGGTAGAGCGTCCACCAGCCGATCGAGGGGCGTCAACTGGTTCGCATGTTGCAGGTGTGCGCGCTGGTCGAAGGGCACAGGCTCGAGAACCGAGGCAAGGGTCTCGAAGGAACCAGTCTGTCGAGCTCCGCTCAACTCGCGCAGGCTCACGTATTCCTGCGAAATGTGGGTGAGGCCAAAGGCTTCCAGTCGCAGCGACTCAACCCCGAGCCGGCGGTACATGTCATCCACAGAATTTGGGTTGCGTGGTGACCATAGCCGCTCGGCGATCGCTGCGGTACGCGGCCAGAGACGTGAGTCGATGGTTTGGGCGCCGGTTTGCTCCTCCCACATGCAGGCTTCTCCGCCGAGTATGCGCGCCTGCTGCTCCGGGCTCAGGTCGCTCGTTTCGGGCAGAGGATCGACCATATAGTGAGCGTCGGCCGGGCTCATCAGATTTAAGTAGTAGCCGGCAGACAGAATGCCGGCGTATCCATTTCTGGCCCCGGCGGCGAGCGAATCAAAGCCGCGCCAGCTCTGCACCATGACATCTTTCGGCAGGTCGGGAGTGAGGATCTCATCCCATCCGATCATGTGCTTGCCGTGCTTCTCCAGAATTTTGAGCAGTCGCTGGTTGAAGTAGTTTTGCAGCGCGGAGGTGTCCTTGAGATTGTGTTCGCGCATAAAGCTCTGAATGCGCGGACTGGCCTTCCACTCGACGCCATTGTTCTCGTCGCCGCCGATGTGAAAGAAAGGGTCGGGGAAAATGGCCACCATCTCGGCGATGAATGCGTCGAGGAACTTGTAAGTGCTTTCTCGCGTGGGATCCATGACCGGGTCGAAGACCCCGAATTTCCGTTCGATGTGGAACGGTCCGGCAGCACTGGCGAGGTCCGGATATCCCACGAACCATGCGCTGGTGTGTCCCGGCATGTCGAACTCAGGCACGACGCGGATACCGCGATCGCGCGCGTAGGCCACGATTTCGCGAGCCTGTTCCTGGGTGTAGAACAGGCCATCCGAGCCGAGTTCGGTGAGCTTGGGGAAGGTTTTGCTCTCCATGCGGAAGCCCTGGTCTTCGCTGAGGTGCCAGTGGAAAAGGTTGAGCTTCACCGAAGCCATGCCGTCTAGGGTACGTTTAAGAACCTCGACCGGGATAAAGTGGCGTGCGCAGTCGATCATTAATCCGCGCCAACGAAAACGGGGCGTGTCGTGAATTACCGCGACGGGAATGAAAAGCCCGGTCGCATCCGACTGGACGAGTTGTTCCAATGTTCCGAGCCCGCGCATCGCGCCCACGACAGTCGCCGCGTGAAGATGCGCGCTCGCCGGGCTGATTTCCAGGGAGTACGACTCGTCTTCGGCGATGGACTGGACGGCGGCTCCGGCACCATCAACACTGACAAGCAGCGTTGCCGATCGGCCGTCGGTATCGGGTGACGTGGGAATGGGAATACCGCTCCGATTCTTGATGCGGCCGAGGCTGCGAGCTATGGCGGCGTCGAGCCGGACGTCCCGGAAGTGATCCGTGGCCGTCTTAAAGGACGGTGCGATGACAAGGCGGCCTTCCTGGATGGAAATCTGCGACGGCTGCGGCATGAGGGTGTTGACGAATCCTTCGGTCGAGCTTGGTGCCGGCGTGGTTTGAGCCCAGAGGTTGGAGGATGGCAACAGACTTGCGAAGAGTATGGCGATTGCTATTGGACCTACCATTGTGCCTCTTTCGTATCTCTTGATTCGACGATATCAGGGTGCCGGAAGTTGTAGAGAGCACGAGATTACCGCATTGCGATTGCCACGCAGAAATGAACTTCCACTTCTTGACGCGACAGTATATGCCCGGCAGATGCCAGTTCGTCTCTGGATTGGATGTGAGGACGGTTCTCGTCGCGAACCCTGCCAGCCTCTGCCGTGTCGCGCGTTGACGACGTCGGCCATCCAACCTCTCCAGCGGGGTCGGGGCCTTGTCCTTTTCAGGACAATACCGCCACCATCTATACAATCGTCAATGCCGGAGCCAGGCTAAGAATCGGGCACAAACGCTCCCTGGAATAGACGGCCTTAGCTGCCGAGCCAGGTTGTGCCGCAGATTCTAACTCGGATGAACTGGGATCAAAATACCGCCCCGACCAGAACAGCACTCCGCACGAGTTTTAGGCTCACACAACCACCCCGCACGGGGTGGCTGCTGCTAAGATGGAACTCCGCCATTTTGTTCATGATCAACCGGACCATCTCGCATTACCGCATCACCGGCCAACTGGGTAGCGGCGGCATGGGCGTGGTGTATGAGGCGCAAGATTTGGATCTGGGGCGCAAGGTCGCTCTGAAATTCTTGCCGCCTCAACTGTCGCGTGATCAAAACGCGCTCGACCGCTTTCTGCTGGAGGCGCGCACCGCCTCCGCCTTAAACCATCCGAATATTTGCACGATCTACGCAGTCGAAAAAGGGGCGGGCGACAATGCGGAAGCGCAGTCGTTTATCGCCATGGAACTTCTCGAGGGACAGAACCTCGATCAGAAGCTTTACCCCGGTCCGTTGTTGGTTGGCTCTTTGCTGGACATTGCGATTCAGTTGGCCGACGCCCTCGACGCTGCGCATGCCAAAGGGATCATCCATCGCGACATCAAGCCGGCAAACGTTTTCGTGATGCCACGCGGGCAGGTCAAGGTTTTGGATTTCGGCTTGGCAAAGCTGACTGCTCCTGAGTTGCAAATGGAAACCATTGGCGCCACACAGGATTCGCCCCGGCCCGCGAACTTAACCAGTCCGGGGGCGACTGTGGGCACGATCGCGTACATGTCGCCGGAACAGGCGCGCGGAGAGGAACTCGACACGCGCTCCGACCTGTTTTCCCTGGGCACGGTCATCTACCAGATGGCGACGGGAAAGCTGCCTTTCTCTGGAGCGACGTCGGCCGTCGTCTTTCATGCCATTCTTGAACTGGATCCCGTTTCCCCGCTGCAGTTGAATGCGGCGTTGCCGCCCAAGCTGAAGGAGATCATCGAGAAGCTTCTGGAAAAGGATCGCGACCTGCGCTACCAATCGGCCGCGGATTTGCGCGGCGACTTGAAGCGGCTGAAGCGTGACACCGAATCCGGACGCAGAGTCTTGGCCACGTCCCCCTCAGATGCGGCTGCGCCCGCCATTCCAGCCGCCTCCAGCGGTTCTTCTCCCGCTGTCCGATCCATTCCTGTTTCGAGTTCCACCGCGGTTGCGGTTGCGGGCCGCCACAAGCTCGGCACTGGCTTGGTTGGTCTGATCGCGGTCCTGGTTCTGCTGTCCGCCGCCTTCGGTGTTTACTCGTTTCTTACGCGACATGGCGTGATGCCGTTCCGCAATTTCGCGGTCACAAAGGTGACGGAAGAAGGCAACGTGGCGTGGGCGGCGCTCTCGCCCGACGGCAAATACATTCTCACTCTGTTGCGTGACAACGGCCTGGCTAGCCTGGCACTGCGCAATGTTCCTACGAACAGCATCACCGAGGTGCAGCCTCCGGCGGAACTCTACTATCACGGCCTGCGTTTTTCGTCAGATGGAAATTATTTCTACTTCGTGCGCAGCGATCCTGGAACTCCCGATCTCCAGTTCTTGTATCGCGCGCCACTGCTGGGCGGCACGCCAGAAAAATTGGCGACAGACGTCGATACGAATATCACGATCTCCCCGGACGGCCGCAAAGTCGCCTTCCTCCGCTACGACAATCCCGATCAAGGCAAGTATCAGTTAATCGTGCACTCGCTTGATCAAGGCGCGGAGACCGCGCTTACCAGCGGTCCTACCGGCCAGCGACTCTTCAGCCCCGCCTGGTCCCCCGATGGCAAGACCATTCTGTGTGTCGTAAATCAACCGGGGGACGCTCTTACTGGATTAGTGGCCGTGGACGCCAGCTCCGGTCAACAGCACCTGATCGTGAGCTCCTCGGACGCTTTAGGTACCCCAACGTGGATGCCCGACGGCAAAGGATTGCTGGCTTTGGACGGCGATCGCTCCACCAACTACACCCGAGCCCAGATCGTGTACGTTTCCTACCCCGAAGGAATCGTGAGCCGCATCACCCGCGACACCAATGATTATTCCGATCTTAGCCTTTCGGGGAATGGTCAGGTGCTGGCGACTGTGCTCAGTGAGGGTAGATGGAATCTGTTCGTCATGTCAGCGGGGAGCAGCGGGAGCGACGCGCGCCCGATCGGTTCGGTTGCCAATTTTACGAATTTCACCTGGACGCACGATGGCCGCGTGATCAACGACGCGGAGAACGCGCTGCATTGGTTGAATCCTGACACGGGCGCCAAAGGAGCTTTCGCGACTCAGGGGAACTCCGTCGCTGGCGATCCTTGGGAATGCGCCGATGGACGTTCCACCGTGTTCCTGATGGGCCTGATCGGGGGCAAGGGTGGCCAGAACGTTTGGCGTCAGGACGCCTCTGGGACTCTCAAGCAACTGTCGAATGGCAAGCAGGACAACTATCCAGTCTGCTCGCCTGATTCGCGCTGGGTTTACTACCTGGATAATGATGCCGGACGCATGATGAAGATATCGATGGAAGGCGGCACCGCCACGAAAGTCACCGATATGTCCCTTGCTGGTCTCTTCGATATCTCTCCAGATGGCAGCACAGCAGCGTTTGCGACGATCGACCACGCCGCCGGACACCAGGAGAAGATTGTGCTTCTCGATCTGGCCACCGGACAATCCCGCAAAATGTTGAACTTCGAACGCCAGCGCATGGGCTTTTTCATTCGCTTTTCGCGTGATGGTAAGTCTGTCGTGTATCCATTTCGCCAGAACGGCACCGACAACTTATGGCAGCAGACACTCGACGGCTCGCCGGGCAAGCAGTTAACGTCATTTAAATCCGAGCATATCTGGGACTACCACTGGTCCCCCGACGGCAGCAAGCTGGCTTTGGTCCGAGGGCACACCGACTCCGACGTCGTGTTGATGCGCGACGCACAGCCGTAGAAGATCGGACCTCAGGCTTCGGACCATCTTTATCTCACGGGTTCGCCGCCGTTGTTCAAGTAAGTTTCGCCGCCTGCGCTCCGATTGGTCTCAGGCCGCTTGATGTAGAAGTCGTGAACCTGCCAGTGTCGGCTGGCCCCAGAGCCATGCGACGATCACACCGAACACGAAGTTCTCGCTCGTCACTTCGCAGAAATGCACCCAACGAACGGAGTCTGGAAAGAAAGGATTCGGCATCAGCAAAGGCGCCACGCCGCTCAAAAGCGTGAACACAGCCCCGACTGCCAGCGCACCGCTCAGTCGCGGCAGACCGAGCATTCGCGTTAACCCGACGCACAGAAGTACAAACACCGGCCCGCGGATTGTCACTTGCAACCCGACCATTGCGCCCATCGAGGGCAAATGCTGCGTGGCGTAGAAATCTTTTACGTACGGATAAATGATCATGCCGTTCGCGAGGTAAACCACGACATAGCTAAGATCGGAAACTGCGAATTTCCAGGCTCTTTCGCCCCGGGATTTTGCCAGGATAGGGCGATAGTGCTCGATCGGGAGGCCCTCGTCTCGCTTACCGAACAGCAGCATCCACAAGGGCACGCTGAGTGCAGAGGAGATCAGCGTGTAGAGAAATATCTTGCCAAACCCAAGAGGAGCATCCTTCAGGAAGACCGAAGCCTCCAGCAGATTCACGGAAGCGATGGTTAGAGGAATGGAGGCGACCGCGGCTCCCATCTTCCACCCGCGCCACTCGGTGCGCACTGCCACAATGGAGAGGGCCGTAACCACCACGGCGTTGCTGAGAAGCATCCATTGGAAAATGTGAGGTAGGGCAACGGGTTTCATAGGAACCAGCATGCCGGTAATGATCTGAATGACGACGAAGCCGACGAAGGCGAGCAGCGCCCGCAGGACTGCTTGGGAGAATGTCATCATGCGCCTCCTTTGTTCTCTTGTTCGTAGGTAGTAACGACGTAACGGGCCCACTGCTGAAGGCACTCGGTTGCCCTGATGCCGCCCTCGAAGGCCAACCTTGCCGAAGTAGGCATCGTGGCCTTGCTCGCGTTCAATTCTTCATGTAGTTGGGTGATGTAGGCTTCGACTGCACCCCCGAGCGATTTTGCTAGCGCGGTAGCGGCCGCCGGGCCAACCGCTGTTTCGGAGAAAGCAAACCGGAGCATGATTTCCTGCTGGCCCCGGACCAAATCCTCGCGGCCGACGGGACGCGTGATCCATTTTTTCAGTTCAGATAGTCCTTTTTGAGTCAGATGGAAGACTTGCCGCCGGCGCATTCCCGAGCCTTCCTCGATGGTTCCTCGCACCAGACCCCGGTGCTCGAGCCGTCGGAGTGCCGGATAGATGGCGCCGGGACTGTCGCTATACGTTTTCATTGAGGTAGAGGAAAAGACCTTGCGCAGGTCGTAGCCCGAAGAAGGCTTTTGCAGCAGGCCAAGCAGGGCGTAGCCAAGCGACGGAATCTTCCAGTCCGCCATAGAGGAAGTCCCAATAGTACTATACGTACTATAACGATGAGTACTATAGAGGTTAAGTCCAGAAACGCTAAGGGCGGCCATTGCTGGCCGCCCTCAACGTCGAATTTTTCGATTTGTGAAGCGGTTTTAAACGCCCTTGACGTTCTCAGCTTGCCAGCCCTTGGGGCCCTTGACCACGTCAAACTGCACTTGCTGACCTT
>CAZILJ010000697.1:0-1691 GCA_964539915.1 uncultured Acidobacteriaceae bacterium
ATGGTGGTCGGCGAAGCCCAGATTCTTGGCCAGGTTAAGGAAGCCTATGCCACGGCCCGTGCGATTGGCGCTGTGCGCGGACAACTCGACCAACTCTTTAGCCGCGCGTTTGCCGTAGCGAAGCGGGTGCGAAGCGAGACAGCGGTGGGATCTTCGTCGGTCTCAATCGCGTCGGTCGCGGTCGAGCTGGCCAAGAAGATTTTCGGATCGCTGGAAGGCAAGACGGTTTTTGTCGTGGGCGCCGGAAAAATGAGCGAACTCGCTGCCCGCCACTTGATGGCCCACGGCTGCACTTCCATCTTCGTGGCCAATCGGACGTATGAGCGGGCCATCGGATTGGCGCAGAAGTTCAACGGGCAAGCCATCAAGTTCGACGACCTGTATAACACCTGCGATCGCGCCGACATCGTCATCACTTCGACCGGCGCGCCACACGCCATCTTCCGCCGCGAACATGGAGAGCAGTTCCTGTCGCGCCGCAAGAACCGGCCGATGTTCTTCATCGATATCGCTGTGCCGCGCGACGTTTCGCCCGAGATGGGGAAGCTCGACGGCATCTTCACCTACGACATTGATGATCTGCAGCAGGCCGTGTCGAGCCACGTCGCGGACCGCCGCAAGGAAGCTGAACTCGCGGAAGCCATTATTACCAGCGAAGTCGAGCGCTTTGAGGCTCGGCTCCATACGCTGGACGTAGTGCCGACGATCGTCTCATTACAGGATCATCTGGAAACGATTCGCCAGGCGGAAATCGACCGCGTCCGCAGCAGGCTTGGCCACCTGACGCCGGAGCAGGAAATCGCCGTGGAGGCGCTGACCCGCGGCATCATCAATAAAGTTATGCACACGCCGATTACCACGCTGAAGACGGCGGCGAAAGAATCCGAGGCAACGACTGTGGTCGATGTGGTCCGGCGGCTGTTTAACCTAAACGACAAAGAGGCTGCGGATCCACACAAAAAAGACGAAGTGGAGACGCGCCGCTGATGGCCACTCTGCGCATCGGCTCCCGCGGCTCGCAGCTCGCCCTCTGGCAGGCGAACCACATTTCCGCGCTGTTGCGCGGCCGCGGCCACCAAGTCGAGATTGAAATCATCCACACCACTGGCGACAAGATCACCGACGTCGCGTTGGCGATGGTCGGCACCAAGGGGATGTTCACCAAAGAAATTGAAGAGGCACTCGCCGCCGGACGCGTCGATCTCGCCGTCCATTCGCTGAAAGACCTGCCCACGGAACTTTCGCCGGGATTCGAAATCGCCGCGATTACGGAAAGACAGGATCCGCGCGACGCCTTCTGTTCCCGGCACTATGCGCGATTTCAGGATTTGCCACAGGGGGCGCGAGTCGGCACGTCCAGCCTGCGTCGTCAGGCACAATTGAAGGCCGTTCGGCCTGATCTGGACATTCATCCTCTGCGCGGCAACGTGGACACGCGCCTGCGCAAACTCGAACAAGGAGAGTACGACGCCATCATTCTGGCTTCGGCTGGGCTGAAGCGCTTGGGAAAGACGGAATTGGTAAAGCAGATCATTCCCGCGGATATCATGTGCCCGGCGGCGGGCCAGGGAGCGCTGGGGATCGAGATTCGTGAGGGCGATGTCGCCACTGGCCAGCATCTGGAATTTTTGAACAACCCCGCGGCTCGTGCCGCTACTACCTGCGAGCGCGCCTTGCTCAACCGCCTTGGG
>CAZILJ010000698.1:0-2815 GCA_964539915.1 uncultured Acidobacteriaceae bacterium
TCTCCCAGATTTGTCGCCAGTCCATATTCTCTCCAACCACCATGTGGCGACAGCCGCCCTCGGCTGTCGGGCCGGGCAAGGCCCGGCGGTTCGGTGCGGTCGTCGAGCTTCGCTCGACCGGACAGCCGAGGGCGGCTGTCCCCACGTCACTCCACTACTCTCCCGCGGCCTTGGGCCCGCGCCTCGGCTTGTCCGCCTCGGCTTCCAGCATGACCGGGGCCGGACCTGAAATCCCGCCATCCTTTCGCACGCGCCAGAAGTGCACGATCATCAGCACGGACGCCACGATTGGAATCCCGATGCAGTGCCAGATATAGGAGCGCAACAGCGCGTTGGCATCCACAATCGAGCCGCCTAGCAGTCCAAAGCGAACATCGTTGTAAGGTGTCATGCCGAGCATGGACCCGAAGGGGCCTTCATGTCCGAGTAGCGGCGTGGCGCGCGCCATGTTCGTGCCCACCGTGACCGCCCAGAAACCGAGTTGATCATCGGGCAACAGATATCCCGTGAACGAGAGAAGCAAGGTAAATACCAGCAGTAGTACGCCAATGTTCCAGTTGAATTCCCTCGGCTTCTTGTAGGAACCGGTCAGGAACACGCGGAACATGTGCAGCCAGACGCCGATCACCATGAGGTGAGCCGCCCAGCGATGCATGTTGCGGAGAATTTTTCCGAAGGGTACATCGTGCTCGAGGTAGAGCACGTCGCGGAATGCCTGCACTTTGCTGGGGTGATAATAAAACATCAGCAGCACGCCGGTGTAGGTGAGGATGATGAACAGATAGAACGTGATTCCCCCCATACCCCAGGTGTAGCTGTAACGCACGGCATCACGATTGATCTTCGCCGGATGCAGATGCAGGAATACGTTGGACAGCACGCCCAGCGCCCGGTTGCGCGGCGTGTCATCGTGCTTGTGACGGAAGATCGAGGTGTAAACCTGGGTTTTTGTCGGATCTTTCAGGCCCTCGATTTGATCTTTCGCCTTGCTGGGAATGTCGGTCCTGAGGGCTTGAAGATCGCCTTTGACACCGACCCTGACCCGTTCCACGAGACCGACCTTGCCAGTCTTTCCGTTTATCCCCGGCTTGCCGTTCGTGCCGCCGTTGCCGCCGCTCGGATTGTTTTCGTCAGCCATATCTGTCCTGAAAATCGAAATTGACTCAATGAATCAATGAGTCATGGAATCAACGGTTACACTCCGGTCAAGAACGCTCCCGGATCGTTAAACTTGCTCGGTTGCCCTTTGGGCCATGAATACAGCTTCGAGGTGTCCACGAGAACCTGCCCGTCGGGCGCGAGTTCGATATGGGCACGGTCCATCGGCCGCGGCGCGGGTCCCTCGAAGTTGATTCCTTCGCTGTCGTAGCCGCTGCCGTGGCATGGGCACTTGAATTTATTTTCGCTGGGCTTCCAGTCGGGCGTGCATCCAAGGTGCGTGCAGCGGGCGTAGATCACAAACAGCCGGTCGGGCGTGCGATCGACCCAGATGCGGTATTTCTGTTGGAATTTGGTGTCGACACCCAGCGCGAATTCTGACGGGTAGCCAATCTTGAAAACGGAGTTGGGTTCGAACAACGTGCGCGGCAGAAAGAAGCGGAAGAACGCCAGGAACCACGCCATCAGGAACCCGGTTACCATGGTCCAGACGAAGCGACGCCGGTGACGGTCGATCTCCGTGGAAGGAGCGGTCCCGGCCACGCCGGCGGATGCTGCAGCCTTCGAGGTCCCCACCGCCGGTGTGCCAACATACTTTGTGGCATCCTGCCCCGCCGTCGCCGCAGGTTTCGCCGCTGCGACCGCGGGTTTCGCCGCTTCGGGATTCGGATTGACCTTTCCGGTCTCCGGCTCCGCCATGAGCTCCCCTCCTGTGACTACATGCTTGTGCCTCTAATCTAAACCAGCGGCCGCCGCATATTCCGGCTCCGCCAACGTGCCTCCAAAACTGTTGATCGGCATCAATCGCTGAACCGGCTGGCCAAGAGCCTGGTGCACCATTTGGCTTAATGCTTCTATAAATTTTGGAGAATCATTCAACCCGGCGCTCATTTCAAATCGGGCAATACCCAATCGATGCGCTTCTTCCCGGGCCTCGTGATCGATTTCTCCGAGTGTTTCCACGTGATCGGAAACGAACGCCACGGGCACGACGCACATCTCGCGTACCCGCTCTTCCGCCAACTGCCGCAGAGTTTGATGCAGGGAAGGCTGCAGCCACCGGCTCGCGCCGACCTTGCTCTGATAGCACAGACGGGAGCGATTGCTCCATCCGCCGCGCTCGGTCAGAAGCCGCACCGTCTCCTCGATCTGCCGCTGGTAAGGGTCGCCCTTTTCAATCACCGACATCGGGATGCTGTGGGCGCTGAAGACAATCTCCGGCCGTTCCTGAGCGGGAAAGCGCGAGAGCGTCTCGTTCACTCTGTCGATCACGGCATCGAGATATATCGTATTACGATAAAACGTCTCCACGCAACGGACCGGCACGTCGTCCGCGAACAGACGCCGCCATTCGTTCAAACTCGATCCCGTGGTGGTCGACGAATACTGCGGATACATCGGCAAGAGCACGACTTCGTCACATTGGGCCGCTCGCAGTTGCTCAATCGCCTCACGGGTAAACGGGTGCCAGTAGCGCATGGCAACAAAGCAGTGGGCATCGACGCCTTGCTCGCGCAGTTCGATCTCCAAGGCATGCGCCTGCCGTTCCGTGTGGCGGCGTATGGGCGAACCGCCGCCGATGGTGGCGTAGTGGTGCTGCACTTTGCGCGCGCGGGTGGTCGAAATCAGCTTGGCCAGGGGTTTTCGCCCGATGCGG
>CAZILJ010000699.1:0-2000 GCA_964539915.1 uncultured Acidobacteriaceae bacterium
TGATGTGCTTCTCCAGCTTGAACTCAGGGATGCCATAGCGAAGGAGTCCGCCAATGCGGTCCGCCTTTTCGTAGACCGTGACCGAATGGCCAGCGCGGCACAACTGTTGCGCTGCAGCTAACCCTGCCGGACCCGACCCGACCACTGCCACCTTTTTCCCGGTTCGAAGTTTCGCGGGCTCGGGATGAATCCAGCCCTCGAGAAAGCCCCGCTCCACGATGTTTTTTTCATTCTGTTTAATGGTGACCGGAGGTTGATTGATCCCCAGAACGCACGCTGCCTCGCACGGAGCCGGACAGATTCGGCCAGTGAATTCAGGGAAATTGTTGGTGGCATGTAACTGGCGCACCGCCTCTTTCCAGCGTCCGCGATAGACGAGATCGTTCCAATCGGGAATGAGATTGCTGACGGGGCATCCGGTTTGACAGAACGGAACTCCGCAATCCATGCAGCGGGCTCCCTGCTTGCGGAGCTTTTCCTCCGGGAAGTCCTGGTAGATTTCAAACCAGTCGTTCACCCGTTCTGCCACCGGTCGCCGGGGAGCCATTTCACGCGAATAGTCCATGAAACCGGTGGTCTTACCCATGCTGCACCTGCTCGTTTTGTGCCTGCTCGGCATGCGCAAGAACAGCGACCGGTTCGCTCGGTATATAGGCTTGTGGGCGGCGGCCGATTCCCAGCACTCGCTTGAATTCGTGCGGGAAAACTTTGATGAACCGCGAGACCAGCTCGTGCCAGTTGTCGAGAATCCACTGAGCGCGGCGGCTGCCCGTCAGTTCTCGGTGACGCGTGACCAGGTCTCGGACGATCTCGACATCCTGGCTGTCGAGCAACGGCTCGAGATCGACAGAGTCGAGATTGCAGCGTTTTTCGGTGAAATCCATGTGCTCGTCGAAAACATAGGCGATGCCGCCACTCATGCCGGCTGCGAAATTCCTGCCGCAGCTGCCGAGCACCAGCACCAGCCCGTTCGTCATGTACTCGCAGCCGTGGTCGCCGACCCCCTCGACGACCGCCGTGGCTCCGGAGTTGCGAACCGCGAAGCGTTCTCCGGCAACTCCGTTGAAGAACGCTTCGCCGCTGGTGGCGCCGTAAAGCGCCACATTGCCGATCAGGATGTTTTCTTCGGGAGCAAAGGTGGAACCCTGGGGTGGATACACGATGATGCGGCCGCCGGAAAGGCCCTTACCCACATAGTCGTTGGCCTCGCCTTCGAGAGTGATCGTGATTCCGTGGGCCAGAAATGCTCCCAAACTTTGTCCGGCCGAGCCGTTCAAATGGATTCTGAGTGTCTGGTCCGGAAGTCCGTTCGAGCCGTAGCGGCGTGCCACCTCTCCACTCAACATGGTTCCGACCGAGCGATGAACGTTGCGTACCGGCAAATTGATTTCAAGCGGACTCAGACTCAGTAGAGCATCCAAGGAGTGCTCGACCAGTTGGTGATCAAGTGCGCCGTGCAGTCCGTGGTCCTGAGCCTGAATGCAGCGCCGGGCGACACGCGACGGAACCTGCGGGTTGTAAAGGATCGCCGAAAAATCCAGGCCGCGTGCTTTCCAATGATCGACTGCGGGCTCCGCGTCGAGCATGTCAACCCGTCCCACCATCTCGTCCACGGTGCGGAATCCCAACTCTGCCATGTATTGGCGAAGCTGTTCCGCGAGGAAGAAAAAGAAGTTGATCACGTGCTCAGGCTGTCCCTGGAATTGCTTGCGCAACTCGGGATCTTGCGTAGCGATTCCCACCGAACAAGTATTCAGATGGCACTTGCGCATCATGATGCAACCCATCGCAATCAACGGGGTCGTGGCGAACCCGAACTCTTCGGCGCCCAACAGCGCCGCAATGGCTACGTCGCGACCGGTCTGCAGCTTACCGTCCGTCTGTACACGGATTCGGCTGCGGAGATCGTTCAACAGCAGGACCTGCTGCGTTTCCGCCAATCCCAACTCCCACGGGATGCCGGCATGCTTGATAGAACTCAAGGGGGAGGCGCCGGTGCC
>CAZILJ010000700.1:0-5370 GCA_964539915.1 uncultured Acidobacteriaceae bacterium
GGATCGAAGGTGTTCACCATTTCGTCGAAGAACAGCCCCAAGGAATGAGCCTGCACGCGAAAAACCTCCGTGCACAATGCATCACCCTTGTCCGCCAGACCGCGCACCAGTTTGGCCGCCTGGTGCAGATCCATCTTTGCCAGTTCGTGACCTGGGTAGTGCGGCAAGAAATAGGGCAGGATATTTCTTTCGATGGCGGAGAGCGAGCACAGCGACTCCAGGTCTCCAGTACGTCCACAATTACATTCCGGCTTGATTCCGCTGGTTCCGGCAATAGTGTGGTAGGGAATCAAAACATGACCCAGTTCTCCGCCGAATCCGTTCTTGCCCTTCACCACGTTGCCATCCAGAATGATCCCGCCGCCATTGCCCGTGCCGATCACGATTGAAATGGATGTCTCCTGGCTCTGGGAACCAAAGATCGCATAATGTCCCCAGAGCGCAGCCGCGTTGGCGTCGTTTAAATACGACACCGGTTTCCCGAGCTTGTGTGCCAGGCCTTCGCGAATATCGAATCCCGCCCAGTTCGCGTGGACAAAGTTTGTAGACCCCCGGGCGCTGAGCCGCCCCGCGGCACTCGCCGGCCCCGGAGTGTCCAGGCCCACCGCGACCACATCCGCAACCGCGATGCCCGCCTTTTCAGTGGCGATCTTGAGGCCGTCTGCGATCTGCTGAAGGCACACGTCGGGCCCTTGTTTCGCCAGCGCAGGATGCTCGCACAGGACCTCGATGAGGAATTTCTCCTGCTCGTTCAATAACGTATAGTTAACGGCTGTCCCACCCAGATCGATTCCCGCCACAGCTTGCACGATCAAGCTCCTCTCGCCTTCAACATCGGCTCCGCCACAGCTTAACAGAACTCCGGAACTGCTCGGTCAGCAGCAGTGACGGCGGTAAATTACTCAACCTCGATATCTGATGATGGTTGGAGACTCGCGCTATTGCATGCATCGGCGCTTGTGCCATGCCGTCGCTTGCTCGTAGGCATGAGCCACCCGTAACACCAAGTCCTCCCGCCAGTGCGGCCCCGCGATCTGCAGGCCAATCGGCAGTCCGCTTTGCGTAAACCCGCAGGGAACTGAGATCGCGGGCAGTCCCCACACATTGAATGGTCGGGTGTTGCGCAGCAGCCTCAGTTCCGCCGGGCGCAACGCATCAGGATCGGCCTTCAGTGCCGCAATCGTCGGAGCCGGCATTGGGATGGTGGGAGTCACCAGCACATCCACATCAGAAAAGATCGCGCGCACGCTTCGCCGCGCGGCAGACAGTTCACGTCGCCGCTCGATGTACTCAACTGCCGTCACCTTCTCTCCGGAGCGGATGCGTCGGACAGTCTCAGGCTTGTACAACTCCGGGCTACGTCCCACGTTCTCAGCATGGTAGGCATACGATTCCGCTGCCTGCAGCGTGCGGTCGGCCGGCACCTCAAGCCTCACTTCTTTTACTTCTCCGACCAGCGTTTCGATTTCCCGCAAGGCTTGTTCCATCGCCGACGCTACTTCCGGATCGAGATCGTCGAAGAAATATTCGCGCAGCACTCCTACTCGCACCGACTTTCGGTCCTCGCAAAGAGCCGAAGCATAGTCTGCGACAGTAACTTCGGCGGACGTGATGTCTGCCGGATCGTATCCTGCGATTGCCTGGAGCACGATTGCCGCATCCGCAACCGTCGCCGCCAGAGGACCAACGTGGTCGAGCGACGATGAAAGCGGAATCACTCCCCGGCTCGACACGCGCCCATAGGTTGGCTTCAGTCCCACGCAACCGCAAAGCGCCGCCGGTTCTCGAATCGAGCCAGCCGTGTCGGTGCCAATCGCCGCGTAGGCGAGACCGGCAACGACCGCGGCAGCCGATCCCCCGGACGATCCCCCGGCAATCCGCCCCACATCCCACGGATTGTGAACATCGCCAAAGTGGCTGACCAGAGAACTCCCGCCATAAGCAAACTCATGCAAATTGTTTTTCCCCAGGATCACCGCGCCCGCCTCAAGCAACCGGCGAACCACTTCCGCGTCCTGATCCGGAATCCGGTCCTTATACAGCGCGCTAGCGGCGGTCGTCCGAACCCCCGCCGTATCGATAAGGTCCTTCAGCGCGATCGGCACGCCATGCAACGGCCCGCGCCACTCCCCCCGCAGAAGTTCACCTTCGGCTCTCCCCGCCTCCGCCCGAGCAGACTTTCCTAAGACCGTAATGAAGGCGCCGAGCTCGGGGTTCAGCCTCTCGATGCGTTCCAGACAGAGCTGAAGAATCTCAACCGGAGAGATCTCCCTCCGCTGCAAACGCGGCGCAAGGTCAGAAATTGAAGCAGGAAGAGTCATCGTCGGCGAAGACAACATTGTAAAGGCAGCCCGCGTTTCCTCTGTGCCCCCTGTGCGTGTGGTTCAGCTTTTTGTTTAAACCCACGTAACATTCCCGACATCCAAAAGTCCTATAATCGTTCCAGCCGGTTGTATTGGGGGAAGAGAAAAATCATGGCAGAGATGACGATCGCGCCCGTTGCGACGCACGGTTTCTTCTTGGATGGCCGGTGGCGAGAAGACGGCGACGTCATAGAGATTCGCTCCCCCTACGACAGCAGCGTCATTGCCCGCATCGTCGAGGGCCGTCGCGAGCACGCCGAGGCCGCCATTGCCGCCGCGGTCAAAGCATTCGGCACCACCCGACGCCTGCCCGCCTTCGAGCGCCAGCGGGTTCTGCGTCGGATCTCCACCTCCATTCTGGAACGTAAGGAAGAATTTGCGCGCACGCTCGCTCAGGAAGCCGGCAAGCCTATCAAGGCCGCACGCATCGAAGTCGAGCGCGCCATCTTCACGTTTAACGTTGCCGCGGAGGAGAGCACCCGCATCTACGGCGAGTTCCTTCCTCTCGACTGGCAGGAATACACCGCCGGACGCTGGGGCATCGTGCGCCGCTTTCCGCTGGGCCCGATTGCCGGCATCACGCCGTTTAATTTCCCCATCAACCTTGTCGCTCACAAAGTGGCCCCGGCGATCGCAGCCGGATGTTCCATGGTGCTGAAGCCCGCGCCCCAAACGCCGCTCTGCTCGCTGCTTCTGGCCGAGTGCGTGCAACAGGCGGGCTGGCCCGATGGTGGCCTCAACGTGATTCCGCTCTCCAACGAAGACGCCGGCCTCCTGGTCACCGACGACCGCATCAAACTCATCAGTTTCACCGGCAGCGTGCCCGTCGGCTGGGACATCAAGCGGCGCGCCGGAAAAAAGAAAGTCGTTCTCGAATTGGGCGGCAACGCTGCCGTGATTGTGCACAGCGACGCCGACCTGGAATACGCCGCCGAGCGCTGCGTCAGCGGTGGATTCGGGTACGCCGGCCAAACCTGCATTTCCGTACAGCGCATCCTGGTCGAGCATTCGGTCTACGGAAAATTCACCGATCTGTTTGTCGAGGGCGTGAAAAAGCTGAAGATCGGTGATCCTCTCGATGAGTCCACCGATGTCGGACCGCTCATCCGGGAAAGCGATGCGATCCGCACCACGGCCTGGATCGACGAAGCCGTACGGGCGGGTGCGCGCCTGCTCTGCGGCGGAGGCCGCAAGAATCTCATCGTCGAACCAACGGTTCTTACCGGCACCAAGCCCGATATGAAAGTGAATTGCCAGGAAGTCTTCGGCCCCGTAGTGACGGTGGAGCCCTACAAGGATTTTGATCAGGCCCTGCGGCAGGTCAACCATTCTGCCTATGGAATGCAGGCGGGCATCTTTACTCGCGATGCGAAGCTGATGTTCCAGGCCTATGAAGAACTGGAAGTCGGCGGCGTGATCGCCGGAGACGTTCCCTCGTTCCGCATCGATCAAATGCCCTACGGTGGAGTCAAAGATTCCGGTTTTGGCCGCGAAGGCCTTCGCTATGCCATCGAAGAAATGACCGAGCCAAAACTCATGGTCATGAATCTAAGGTAGAGAGTCAATTTCGCCTCGATATCAGAACGTCATGTCTGTACGCTGGCGCACCTATTGTGAATCCCGACATTGTTCTAGAAATATTGCGTTTGGTTTTTTTCTTCGGTGAAATTCCAAAAACGCGCGACAAACTTCAGCGATCTATTTATAATTTCTGGTTTCGCAGTGATTGTATGAATACCGGTGGGTGGTTTTGTTTTCGCCGTACCGAATCAGTACTCAACCGAATCGCGGACGATTCACATTAGAGGCGATCCGCATAGGGACGACACTCATAAGCTCGCTCCGCAGGGTCTCTTAAGCACGATCTCATAAGGGAATGTCGCAGATCTTCCATCGCAGTACGAATACACTGTCTCGCGCCACCATCTTCGGCGCGGTGTTTCTGGTTGCAGCGCTGGGCTGGATGGCGATGGAAATCCAGCGTTCGCCCTACGTCACCTTCGCCGGGGTGCGCAAGCCGCAACCAGTCCCCTTCAGCCATCAGCACCACGTTACCGGTCTGGGCATCGATTGCCGCTACTGTCACACCTCGGTCGAGACCTCGAGTTTTGCCGGCATCCCTCCTACCAAGACCTGCATGAACTGCCACTCGCAGATCTGGACTAACGCCAAGTTGCTCGAACCCGTACGCGCCAGCTACCAGTCCGGTGACTCGTTGCAGTGGACCCGCGTGAACCAGCTCCCCGACTTCGTGTACTTCAATCACAGCATTCATATCAATAAGGGAGTCGGCTGCAACACCTGTCATGGGCCGGTCGATCTCATGCCGTTGATGTATCAGCAGGAGTCGCTGCAAATGGAGTGGTGTCTGTCGTGCCACCGCGCTCCGCAAAATCATCTGCGCCCGCGCGACCAGGTGTTCAACATGCGTTACCGGCCGCCAACCGGAACGACGCCGGTGGTTGTCGACGGCCACAATTACACCGATCAGGACGAGTTGGGCACAGCCCTGATCAGGAAGTACAACGTTCGCAGCGTCAAAGACATTACGACGTGCAGCACCTGTCACCGATGATGAAGGTTCGGCAACCCGGCCGCGAAGCCCCGAAAGAATCGAGCTCACGGCGCAAGCCGGGGCTAGTAGACGAGAAAAGGAACAAGCCCCCGAAGGGGCGGCATTAAGATAGCCCGGCAGGGAAGTGCCGGGTAGGTCCGAAGAAAGAAACAAGTCCCGTAGGCACGGCACAATCTTCAAACGAATGATGAATGACGAATGACGAACGACAACAATCACGGCGCGAAGCGCGAAGATATCTGTCCCGGCAAGAAACTGGACTTGAACTCCGTGCGCGCGCGCATCGACCAGGCCACAGCCCACGACGCCGCCGAAAAGACGGGCCCGCAATACTGGCGAAGCCTCGAAGAACTCGCCGGCAGCCAAGATTTCCAAGACGCTCTCCACCGCGAATTCCCCAAAGGCGCCTCTGAATGGGTCGACTCCGTCTCG
>CAZILJ010000701.1:0-1583 GCA_964539915.1 uncultured Acidobacteriaceae bacterium
GTGTTCGCAGACGGAGGGCGCCATTATTTTTTGGGTTGAGCGCCGCGCTGAACCATGAAATCACGATCAAGAATGGGGCCGTCGAACAGACAATTTTGACGGGTACGGTCCGGTGCGGATGAACGAGGCTCCGCCGCTTGAGGTGTATCAGACCCCGAGCACCGACGATCCGGGAGGGAGGGGGAAGCCGGCGTTGCCGCCGATTGCGCCCGCGGTGGCGAATGCGATCTTTGCGGCCTCGGGCCAGCGGCTGCGGAAGTTGGTGTTCCAATTGAAGGCGTGAACCGCGACTTCACGATCAAAACTCCTTTGACCGCAAAGACCGCGAAGGTCGCAAACCGAACCTCGGTACGGGAATTGCAAACACAAACGCCGCCGATGGGTGGCGGCGCTGGTTTCGCATCCTCGATCCGAATTACCGGGGAGCTTCTTCGAGCAATCCCTGTTCTAACTTTTCCTGGCATTCGATACAGTGCCGCGTCCAGGGAACCGCCTCGAGGCGCTTGGCGTTGATCTCTTTGCCGCAGTGAATACATTCGCCGAAGCTGCCTTCACGGATACGGGCGAGAGCCTTATCCACCATCTGCAGAGTCTGCCGGTCGTTGTTGCTCTGGCTGAAAAGGAATTCTTTGGTGTAGGAACTGGCAGCACGGTCGGCGATGTCCTGAGCCGTGTCTTCGTCGGCGGAACGTCCGTCGGCCTGAGTCCGGTTCACCATGCGGCGCAATTCCTGCTGCCGCCCCTCTAATCGTTTCTTGAATGCTTCCAGCTTCTTCTTGTCCATAATCGCTTCGACTCGATAACCCCTTGAACTAGATTCCCAAAAATCCTCACATCAAACTCGGAGGACGCCTCCGCACCGGAGGCGTCCGTGGTCTTAGGCCAACCAAAGATCATAAGCGCCAAAATTAAGATGCGTCAACCGCTCGAATGGCTGCAGCGGTCTGCGCTCGAATCTCCGCCGCACACGAGGCCAAGCTTTTTTCGCAGGCAACCTTCCAGATCGCGCTCGGTTAGATCTGGGGTAACGGCTGGTCTGGCAAAACTCGCTATCGCGGCAGCGGATCCTTCATACTGGCGAGCGCGTATCCCATAACGGCCATCGCGGCTGCGTTCTCGCGCAACTCCGCGGGAACGATCTTGTCGAGCGTATCCGCTGCGGTGTGATGGTAATGGAAGTAGGTGCGACCGTCTTGCAAGATTCCGAGGGCAGGCACGCCAGCTTCTGACATCGCTGCGATGTCCGCACCCGGAGGATAGCTGGTGGGCTCGACTGCGTTGGCGCCAAAGCTTTCGAGGACGCCGAGTACAGGACGCAAAAGTTCTGCCGCATGCGGGTTCATCCTCACGTCGAAGCCAAGCGGGTGCGCTGCGCCTGCATCGCTTTCAATGGCGGCGACGTGGTTCGGGAACTGGGCGGAATGATCCTTCGTGTAGGCTTGGCTGCCGGAGCCTCCGTTTTCTTCGTCCATCCAAGCAATCACACGCAACGTGCGCTTGGGGCGCAGGTGCAGCTTTTGCAGAATCTCAGCCGCTTCCATCGCGACTACGACGCCGGCGCCGTCATCGATGGCGCCGGTGCC
>CAZILJ010000702.1:0-9396 GCA_964539915.1 uncultured Acidobacteriaceae bacterium
GGCCTTTTTCCCGCCCTTTGCGGCGGCTGTTAGCGACTCTGCGGTTCGAGCTTTTAACGAACCCCGAGTCAACTCAGTCGGAAGCCACCTGGCCATACCCAATTTTCAGCGATTTAGAATCCGCGACCAGCCGAGCAGACCAGAGAGCCGTCACTGCTGGTCTTTCTGAATGAGATCGAGCTTGTGCAGGCCTTCTTTTGCATCCGGATTGCCAGGTTGCAACCCTAGAACTTTGCGATATTCGGTCCGCGCTTTGTCGTAGTTGCCCGCGCCGGCATCCTGTTGGGCCATTTTGATCAGAACTGGAATGTCTTTCAAAGACACGCCTCCGGATTCCGCGTAAGCGGGCGGCTCCTCCAATGTCACGCTCTTGGCGCGGTTTTCCTCAGACACTCTGTCGGGCACTTGCGGCTGTGTCGCCGCCACTCTCGCCCCCGATTTAGGAATTGGAGGTTTCCCGGCCGGAGATTTGACCATCTGTGGCTTCGCGATTTCTGCTTTGACGGTCTTCGATACCGGCTGCGTCGTCGTGGTCTCAGCTCCCGCCTTAGCCGGCGGTGGTTTGTCCGGGATCTCCGTGGGGCCGGTCTGGTCCTGCTGCAGTGGAATCGGCGCTCTCGAAACCTTCGTCGGACGGCTAAGGACTGCAATCACCGCCGAAAGCAGAACCAGAGCGACCACACCAAGGATGATCCTGCTGCGCGTGATGAGCGGTTTTTCTTCGAATTCATCGAGCCCCTCTTCGAAGGAACGGCTCGGACTGTTCCGAAGTTCCTCAAAAGCCGAGGCGCGATCTTGAGAGACGACCTCGCTCGCTCTCCGCGAACCAGCTTCTCCGCCCTTGCTCGATGCAACTTCAACCGGCCCCATCACCGGCGGCACGGTTTCCCTGATCGGCCCTCGTCGGGCAAAAGGAGAATCCACGATCACCGTCGCGCCCATCGTCGGCTGGTCGTTCCCTTCTGACTCGACGTCGTCACCGACCGACGTTTGCAGAAGCGCGCTTTGCGCCGGCGTCATCCACACCAATTCAGTGAGCCCGGACTGTTCATCTCCGCTGAGTGTCGCGAGCGCAGGAACCGGGCTCACCTCAATGCCAGGCAGCTCTCTTAAGCGATTGGAGATGTCTTCCGCCAACAGAATCTGGCCTGGTTTCGCCTGTCCGAGCGACTGGCGCACCATCTCGCCGCTGAATCCGGTCGCGACCGAGGTTCTCGGCTGATAGATCAGAACTGCTCCCCCAACCCGTTCTTCCGGACGGCAGGCCAGAAACTCCAGGATCGAGGTCTGCATCCGTTTCGCCGCTACCAGGGCTTGCCGCGAGCCGGCGAAGTGCGCCGCCATGATCTCGGACGACTCCTCGACCACACGGCCGCCGCTCGCGCACACCAGGTCCGCGATCATGTAGACCAACACACTTCCGCTCTTCCACGTCAACGGCACACCGCGGCCCGGTCCCGGGGAGCCCCAAAGACGAATCGCAATGTCGGTCGCATCCGCAGCCGGACCTCCGCCCTCGGAACTTGGGGGCTGTCCGGAACTGGCAACCGCAAATTCCCGGCTGTCGGTTTTCTGCTGGTACGCTGTCATATTTCGCGTGGTTTCGAACCGGCTTGAACTCGGGTTGTAGGTTACGCCAAAACAGAGCCTCAAGCAAACACTACCGGCTCTCTCTCTCTGGCACTATCGTGCCCTATTACTTCCACTTAGGCAGGCTTGACTTCGCTGAAACCGTGAGTATGATACGGAACACCTGCGTAGGCGAATCTGTGGCATTTGCCTTTACCTCGGGGAATTTATGCCGCAACGTCGGATGTTTCCTGCAGATCTGTGTCTGCTGTCCTCTGTGAAGAGGGCTTCCATCGCCCTGATATTCCTTGCGTTCACAGGTCTTGCAGTCCATTCCAAGGATGCTCCACTCACCGTCATCGAGCTCTTCGACGGGCCGAACGGCGCCGCATTCGTACAAGTTACCGGACTGTTGATCAATGGCAAAGCTGAGGTACGTGCCTGCGGCGGCGCAACCACGATCAATAAGTCCGCCTATGGCAAGCTCGCAAAGATATCCCTCAACGCCTCGGTAACTTCACTGGAGCGGGACGCCAGCGGAACGATGAGTCTTACCCGCGGGTCGGCGGCGGATTGTGTGGTTCCATCCAACTTGAAATTCGACAAAGACGGATCTTTCACACCCGCTCAACTGGCGGACCAGGCTGTGTTGCAGGGACAGGTAGTAAGTTCGTCGCCGGCGGGCACCACCGCCATTCCCCCCTTCAAACCAGGCGTAAATATCGTTTTCGTTTCAGTGCCCGACAGCGAACTGGGCGAGTATCTTCGCGCGACTCGGGCTCATTCGGTCTCTCAGTGGCAGGACTACCTGGCGCGCAACCCCAAAGCCGCCCATACCGGCTCCGCGAAACAAGCTCTCGCAGAACTTTTGTTGAACGAGGGCGAAGGGGGACTCAACGCCTACCAAAAGTCAGCTTCCACTAACTCGCCCAATTATCCCGCACTCAAGACTGCCTACTCTCGCGCCGATCAGGTGCGCGAACTTCTCCCTGCCAACGAGGGCGCTGCCAAACTCCGAGAGAACGCTCACCGGGAACTGGTGCTCATTGCTGACAAAGGTCGCACCGAGCTCCAGTCTTACAAGCAAGCGCTCGCCGGGCACACCGCCGGATACGCCCATCTCGCCAATGCGCGCCAGTTGATCGATCATGCTTTGGAAGTCGATCCCCATTTCGACCAGGGCCCGACTCTCGATAGCGCTATCGCAGCCGAGAGTAAGCGCGTCGAGACTGCCCTCGGCAGCGCAGAGTCGATGACCTCCTCCCGGCACTACGACGAAGCCATTAAAACAGTCTCAGAGTTTCGAGCGTTTGCTCCGGAAGAACCGCGCATCTCCGCCATCATCGACGCGGCCTACAAATACCACTTCGATCGGGGCAGGGCCGCCGTCGCGGATCAGAAGTGGGGTGAGGCCGTCGATGAGTATCAGAAAGCCTCAGACCTCAAGCCCAGTTCCGAATCAGCTGCAGCCCTGAAGCAGGCCCAATCGGAATTCCAATCCTCCACGAACCAGGCGGCCGCCAATGCCGCCTCACAGCAAAGCGCCGCCTTCCAGCAAGCGAAGCAAACGATTGAAGCCTACGAAGTTCTCGCCAACCTTCCCGACGCCCAGCGCGCCTTGGTGAAAGACCAGATGCAGTTGCTCGAACCCGACTACGTCAAGAGCGCGTCGGACGCAGCGAAAAAACTGAAAGATGCGCACACCCCGATTCAGGGACGGGCCGACGAACTCGGTGTGTTAAAAGCGTATGACTATTTGCGGCGCGCCAGCACTCTCGAGCCCGACGATCAGGATCTCAAGCTGCGCCTCGATCTGATTTCCCAGACTCTCAGTGACTACTACGTCGCGCAGGCGAAACGCTATCTCGAGAAGCCTCTCGGATCCGGCGTCGGCCTGGCCTGGCTTTACTTGAACGAAGCACAGCAGTACAAGTCGAACCGCGATGACATTCGCGACGAGCGCACCAAGAATTCTGCCATCCACAACGTACGTTCCACGCTCTCGATCAAGGTGGTATTCCGCGACCAGACGTCGCGTCGAGACAGCGCGGGTTTCGCCGATCAGCTTTCCGACGCGATCGCCACCGGTCTTGAGACCACCGACCTCCCCGTCCGAATCGTCCGCGCCGCCGATACCACGCCAGTCGAGCCAAACTTTCAGCTAATCGGTGACGTGATCGAGCATAGGCCGGTCACAAAAGTCGGCATAGAGTCCATCGACTCCGAGTATCGTGCAGCTGAACGAGAAGTACCCAACGAAGATTGGAATCAGGCGAATCGCGACTACGAAGCCGCAACCCTCGACTTGCAGAAAGCCCAAAAGCTGTTAGAAGGAACCCAGGCGCACGGCAAGAAGAAGGATATCGCGACCGCAACCGCCGGTGTTGAGGAAGCGCAAAACAAAGTCGAGGCCGCCCATCGCAAGCTCGATTCCATCCCCAAGACTACACTGAGCGATGTTGTTAAACCTTACAGCTATACAAAAAAAACGATCGACGTGAGCGCCGTCGTCGACGTCGGATTTCGCATCGTCGACTCCAACGGCAACACCATTGCCACCACTCCGTCGGTCAAGAACACGGCGCAAAAGCAATTTATCGTGCTCGAAAACGTGAAATCGGAGGACACCAAGAACGTCAAACAAGCTGGTTCACCGCCCGACGAAGCCCAGTTCCTCACCGATGTGGAAATCGCCGCCCGCATCGCCTTGATTAAAGACGTGAGAGAGAAGGTCGAGTTACTTCCCAGCAAAATTCTGGCGCAAGCGCGCAAGCGGCTTATGGACGGAGATACCGACGGCACCGCGGAAGCCTACATTCTCTACCTGAACTCAACCCCGGATGCTCAGACAACAGAGCGAGAAGAGGCCAAGAAGTTCCTTCGCGAACAATTCAACATGAATTGGGCGGGCAGCGCCGCATGATCGGGCCCATTTACTTCTGGCTGGTTCCCCGGCTCGGTCGGTAGTACACTGGATCGGATATTAGGGCGTTGGCATCGGTGGCCAACCTGCCATTTTAGAAGGTGCCCCCCCCCGCACCTTCCGATAAGCAACAAACGATTTCTCGTGGCCGCTCCAACCATAAAGCGCATTGGAAAGTACGAAGTGATCGATCTTCTCGGTCGCGGTGGCATGGGCCTCGTCTATCGCGCTTTCGATCGCCAACTGAATCGCGAGGTCGCAATCAAGACCGTCACCGAGGGCCTGAGCGGCGACCCGGAAATGCTCCAGCGTTTCTATCGCGAAGCCGCCAAAACCGGTGCTCTGCGGCATCCCAATATTGTCATCGTTCACGATTTAGGCGAGCAGGACGGCTTCCCTTACATTGTCATGGAATACCTGTCCGGCGACCCGCTGGACAAGCTTATCCAGTCCAACCGGCCTCTAACCCTAGCCTACAAGCTGAAGATCATCGAGCAGGTCTGCTATGCGCTCGGATACGCGCATCGCAATGACATGATTCACCGCGACGTGAAGCCAGCCAACGTCATCGTGCAGCCTGATGGCGTTGCTAAACTGCTCGACTTCGGAATCGCCCGCCAGGACAAAACCGACGGCCGCCTCACTCGCACCGGGCATGTGATCGGCACTATCCAGTACATGGCGCCCGAGCGCCTGAAAGACGAAGCCTTCGACGGTCGCTCCGACATTTTTTCCGTCGGAGTCATGATGTTTCAGCTTCTCACCGGACAGCTTCCCTTCACCGGCGACTACAGCATCGTGCAGAAAATATTGGCCGAAAAACATCCTCCTTTGAGCCAGTTCCTCCACGAGTATCCGGCCGTACTCGATGACGTTCTTGATCGTGCGCTTGCGAAAAATCCAAGCGACCGTTTTTCCACAGCCGACGAGATGGCGACCGAAGTCGCCTCCTTAGCCGACGAATTGAAGCGAGAGCAAGTTGCAGAATGGTATCAGCGGGCCGAGCGCCTGGTCGAAGAAGATCAATACACGACGGCTCGCGATCTTCTGCTTCGCTTATTGAAAGTCGATAGCCAGCACACCAAAGCGCGCCAATTGATTGCGCAGGTGCAACAAAACCTCAACGTACGGCAGCGCGCCGAACAAGTCCGCCAGTTGCGGATTCAAGCCGAAGAAGCAGCCCGCGACAAGCGCTACGAAGAGGCCTTCCAGGATCTGCAGGAGGCGTGCCGCCTCGATCCCGCAAATTCGGAGTTATCTGAGCTTTTGGAAACGGTTCGCCAGAAGAAGCAGCGCAGAGAACTGATCGACGGCTACCTGCAACAGGCGGCAAATGCCCGCGATCGTGGCGATCTGCAGGGCGCGGAAGCCGGTATCGCGAAGGCTCGCGAAGTCGACAGCGATGATTCCCGCGTCCGCGCAGCTCACGTTGCTCTCGCCCGTTTGATCGAAGGAGCCGCTGTTCAGGCGAAAGCCCAGGAGCTACTGGAGAATGCCCGCAGGGAGATCGGCGCGCGCCATTTCACCGCCGCCATGGAGGTGCTTGCCCAGGTCGAACGCGTCGATCCATCCAATCCCGAACTGATCAAGTTGCAAGCCGCAGCCAAGTCCGGACGCGACCACGAACATCGGCGCCGCATCCTCGAAGAGCTGCAGAACGAGGTTTCGCTCGCCTCCACTCCGGAGGAGATTGCTCGCGCTGCGCAGTTAGTCGACCAGGCTCTCGGACGCATGCCGACCGAGCCCATGCTCATCAAACTCAAAGGACAGTTGCGAGAAGCGGAGATGCGACGGCGCGTTGATCAGCTCGCGGTGCAATGCCGCGGCTTGCTGGAAACCTCGCCAGACGAAGCCCTGCGCCTCGTGCGGGACGAACTGCAGCAAGCTCCCGGAAATGAGCGCCTCCTGGCTCTTGAGTCGAGTATCGCCGGGCAGATAACACAAAAAGATCGGGAACAGGCTATTGCGCAATACTTGACGCGCGCGCATGAAGCGCTCGGTAGCGGGAAATACGTCGAAGCCTTGCGCCTCCTCGAATCCTGCCAGAAGGAAGGCCTTGCTTGTCCGGAGATCACCGAGCTCATGGCTTTCGCGCGACACGAGGCCGATCACCGGCTCAACGACAGCCGCTTTCAGGGATTGCTTCAGCAGGCGCAAGGCCTGATGACACAGGAATCCTACAGCCGCGTCATCGAGATCCTCACTCCGGTCGCCGAAGAACCCGGAGCCGCTTCCCTTCTCTTTCTCCTGGAGGATGCCCGGAACCGGCTGCAAACGCTCGAGCATCGCATCGACGCCTCGCTGCAAACGGTTGAAGCCCTCAGCACCCAGGAACAATACGCAGAGGCCATCAATTTTCTGGAATCGCAGCCGTCGTCGCTGCAGCACTCCGAGCCTGTTCAAACGGCTCTGAGACGGTTGCGTGAAGCCAACGACTATGAACTAGCCGCGCTGCAGGCTGTAGGCAAAGCGTACGCTGCCCTCGATCGCCCAGAGCTCGACGCCGGCACGTTCCCCTCTCTAGACACGAAATCGTCACTCCTGACCCGCATCGTGCCGGTTTACACATCGCGCCGCAAGACGATGGCCGATCGTCAGCTTTCCTCAGCCCTCGAACAGGCACGAGCCGCCATGGAGGCCGGAGACTCGAAACAGGCAGCCCGTGCGCTCAAGGCTGCGAAGTCCTTCGCCGGATACGCCAGCAGCAATTTACAGAATGAATGGCAGGCTCTCAGCAAGAAAGCTGAGAAAAGCAGAGTGTTTGGACGAGTCGAGAAGTAGAGCCGCCAGGAATCCCTCCGTCTGCCCACAAATTTGCTCTCCATCTCTGCTGCACGACTTCTTCTGCAGGTACGCACCGTTCGTACTCGGCTGATAACCAAGCTTCCAATGCGGATTACACTTCCTTCCCTGTTTACCCAAAGCTTGCAGTGCGATAGGATTTAGCGCTTACTCTCACGCCATGAGCCTGGTCATCCAAGCCGCGGGCAATACCGACATCGGCCTCGTACGTAAGAACAACGAAGACAACTTTGGATACGACTTGCGCCAGGGAATCTTCGTCGTCTGCGATGGCATGGGCGGACAACAAGCCGGAGAACTCGCCAGCAAAATGGGTGTCGATACCGTTCTCGACTACTTTCGCAAATCCCGGCAGGTTGCGCCCGTTGGCGGAGCCCGCTTCGAAGGCGTCTCGCCGCGCGCCGTGGACTTAGCCAGCGCCATTCAGTTGGCCAATCAGATGATCAACGAATCCGGAGCGCGAGATCCTTCTCATACCGGCATGGGCTCCACCATTGTCGCCGTCGCAGTGGAAGGCAACCTGTTTTCCGTTGCCAACGTCGGAGACAGTCGCGTCTACCTGATCCGCGAGAAAGACGTCGTACAACTCACCAACGATCACTCTCTGGTAATGGAGCAGGTCCGGCGCGGCCTCATCAGTTTGGAAGAAGCAGAAAAATCCAAGATGCAAAACGTCATCGTTCGTGCTCTGGGCACCGACGATACCGTTGAACCGGACCTCGCCGATCACGAATTTAGATCGGATGACGTCCTGCTCCTGTGCAGTGACGGCATGTCGCGCTACGTCAAAGAGGAGAGGATGGCCGAGGCCGTCAATCAGGAGTCACTCGAACAGGCCTGCACCGATCTGATCGAAGCCGCGAAGAGTGGCGGCAGCGACGACAACATTACCTGCCTCCTCATCCGCGCAGTACACCCTTCCTGGAAGGATCGAATCTTCAGCAAGCTATCAGTCTCCAGCGGCCAGAAAGCTTCCACATAAACCAGTCGGCTAACGCCCCGCCACCTGCCCGACGCAGCGCATGCCCTGCAGATCGAAGAATGGGTTCTCGCTGCCCGAAACCTGCAACTGGTAGTCAAACGATTTCTGTTTTCCGTTGGCCAGGATGATGGGCTTCCCGTTCGTCTCGTTCACCCATTCCAGCTTCCCTCCCCCAAGGTTATGCGCCCTCGCGACGAAGTGGAATGCGGCCCATGAACCATTGAAAGAATCCAGCGTATCGCCGCCCTTCGTCGAAACCAGGATGTCCTCAGGCGCTCCGCTCCATACAAATGTTTTCTGCGCGCCCTCTCCCGCCAGTTTTTCGCTTCCAATCTTCACCTCAACGCCCTCCAGGTTGCTGGGCAACTGTTTCAGCGTGTAAGAAAAGTGCGGAGGTTGCGATCCCGATGGATACAACATGTCGCTCAACCCGCCAACCCGATTCAAGAACGCGAGAAAATTGGGCGACACTTTCACCGTGGCCTGCGGATTGGCCACAAACTTCGACCCCACCTTGAGCACAAACGGTTTCACATCGTCGTTCAATTTTTTCCAGGCATCGCCGGTCGTCCCGAAAAGCGCGAAAAGCTGATCCATCGACAGGTCTTGAGCTGAATTGGGATCGAACGGATATTTGCTGATCACTCCAGCGAACTGCGAGCAATATCCCTTGCCCGCCCCGTTCGCAATGTCGATTGGACCTCGCCGCAGCAACGCTTCAGCAGATTTGATCGGCTCTTCCAGCAATCGCCGCACTTGATCCTGATTTGCGAACTGCTGATCGACCGGCACCGACGCAATGATTTTCGTTACCGTGCTCGAAGCCGCATCCGCAGAGGCCCCTGCCTGCGTCAGTTGCGCCGGATCCGGCGAACCCGGACTCTGTGCCAGCGCATGAATGTCCGACTGCAACTTGCCTAACGCCTCTACGTAATCTTTGTTCGACCCAACTACGTAGTGATCCGGTGCCTTGTCCGCCGGTCCCGCAGGCTCAACCGCCGCCACCGGCGCAAAGTGCGCCTTCGCATCCGCAGCAGCCACGTCCGTGTTATGCGAAATGAAATACAGCAACTCTAATAAAGGAGACGTCGGCCCAGTAAGCTTTTCCAGTTTCTTGTCC
>CAZILJ010000703.1:0-3718 GCA_964539915.1 uncultured Acidobacteriaceae bacterium
AGGGACGCTGTTTGGTACCGCGCCTTGCTGGGCGAACGCCGAGCCAACGAGCGCGACGAACAGGCCCAGAGCTGAGGTGGTCTTTTTGACGTTCATGATTGTCTCCTGAACTTCGCGAAGCTTGGTGTCGAACGGAGAAATTGACTCCCAAGCGTTTTCAATCCTGCCCGGGACGCGGAAATCCGGCCGACGCGACCTAGAGACCCTAGCCGGGATTTGTTACAGCCCGGTGACAGCGACGTTAAGATCGGGTGAAATTCCCCCCGGACAACCCCGGACAGAGGACAATTGCGCGGCTGCGCATTTCGTTCTACCATCCGAAGCAGTGGCTATCGCCAAGAACAATCCCAGCCTCAATCCCAACCGCGAGCGCCTCGTTTCTGGAGCGCCGGTTGAGGACGATTCGTCGTTTGAGTTGAAGCTGCGGCCGCAGCGGCTGGCCGAGTTCATCGGCCAGAAAAAGGTCAAAGACAATCTGGCGGTGGCGATCGAAGCGGCTCGATCGCGCGGCGAGGCCATGGACCACGTGCTCCTCTACGGGCCGCCAGGGCTCGGCAAAACGACGCTCGCCAACATCATCGCCAACGAACTCGGCGTTCACTTTCAGCCGACGGCGGCGCCATTGTTGCAGATCAAAGGCGATCTGACTGCCATCGTCACCAACATGCAGGACAAGCAGGTGCTTTTCATCGACGAAATCCACCGCCTGCAGCCGGTACTCGAAGAGTTGCTCTATTCGGCGCTGGAGGATTACAAACTCGACATCATCATCGGACAAGGTCCGTCGGCGCGAACCCACACGCTCGAAGTGAAGCCGTTCACGTTTGTTGGTGCCACCACCCGGGCGGGATTGATTTCGGCTCCGCTGCGATCCCGCTTCGGCATTGTGTTGCGGCTCGAGTTTTATGCCCCGGAAGATTTGCAGGTGATTGTGGAGCGGTCGGCCGAGATCCTAGGCGTCGAAGTGGATGATGCGGGCGCCAAAGAAATCGCTGGCCGTTCGCGCGGCACGCCCAGAATCGCCAATCGCCTCCTACGCCGCGTGCGCGACTATGCCCAGGTGCGCGGCGCCGGAAAGATCGACGAGCCCACCGCCAAGGCTGCGCTCGAAATGCTGGAAGTGGATCAGTACGGATTCGACGAAGTCGACCGCCGACTGCTGCTCACCATCATCGAGAAATATCAAGGTGGTCCGGTCGGTGTGAATACGTTGGCGGCGGTGCTGGCCGAAGAACCCGACGCCATCGAAGAGATCTACGAGCCTTTTCTGATGCAGATCGGATTTCTGAACCGCACTCCCCGCGGCCGCGTCGCTACCCAGTTGGCTTACGACTATTTCAAAATCACGCCGACACGAAGACAGAGTTCGCTGTTCTAGACTGCACATGTCCTGGAACGTACATTGGTTCGGCTCTTTCTGAAAATCTCAGACAGACGCTAAGCCCTTTAGCGTCATTCGAAGGCGAGCGAACTATCCAAGACGTAGCCGCTATCAACCTTGTCCCACAGAGCAGTTCCCTCGATCATTTCCGAACCGCGTATCTGATCGGAGACCTGCACTCGCGTTCCACTCAGCCCCAACCATTGGATGATTGGGACGTTGGTCCCCGGCCCCGGCAGGACCTCGACTTGGCCTTGTTTTGGCCCAGCCTGTTTTTTTCTTCTGCCCCGGCGCCCACCACAAGAAAGAACCGTCCAAGCCCAGTATTTCGTCCGCACCGGGGGGATCGGGCATGTCATAACCCTTAAGGAAGTTCGAATAAATGTTGAGCTGAGTCTTCTTCGTATAGGTCTTCCCCATGTATTGCCAGGTGTAATTGTCCGGCTTACCACTTATGCCAGGGGCGTACACGACAGAGTAAAAGTCTTCCGGCGTAGCCAAGGGAGTGGGAATGCGGAAATGCTTTATCGTATTTTGAAAATAGATCTGGACGTCATCCATTCCCATCCACGGCATCGTTCGCCATGCTGATTTTCAAGATCACGAATTTTGAGGCTGCAGGCTGAAATAAACCGCGGCGCTCAGAATAGCAGGCCGGCAAGAATCGCCATCCTGCCCAGGCACTCGTGCCGAATCACGACTCCAAGCTGCGTCCCCCTGGGAGGTCATGCGGGTACCCACAGTCGCTTCTGCGAGTTGCGGGATCCAGCACATAACGTTCTTTTTATGTTTCATTACCCGGCCGATAGTGTATCGTTTTCCCATTCTCCGTTAGGGGGTGGAGAAGGAGCTGTGAGATTTGCGTCTGTACCGAGTGCTGAGTCAAAGGACCAATTCTCTCGCGAAATTAGCAGTTCTTCTAGTCAGTTTTCTGTCCGCAATAGAAGTGCCTGCCTCGGCTGTTTTGCTTGGCTGTGCGCTCGCACCGGATCCGAGTCAAGTTTCGCAGGAACCCGGATCCTCGCAATCGGCTCCCAGCCAGCAGAATCCGCCCTCCACGCAGCAAAACGCGCCGGAAGCGCATCCAAGAGTCCTCCCACCCATTCCGCCTTCGCCACAAAATCCTTCCCCCGCGGCGCAGTTGCCGGAACCTCCAGTCAAAAATCCGGACACGCAGCCGGCGCCGAAGCCCGCAATCGAACCCCCCACGCTGACTATCCCGCGTCTGCCGCGCGCTCCCGCGTTGGATGACTTTCTCAGCATGCAGCCCAAGGGAGAAATCGCGCAGCAAATGGCGAAGGTTACCGGATTCACCCAGCGCGATCCGCATGACGGAGAAGCCGTCTCCGAACCGACGGATGCTTACCTGGGCTACGACCAGAAAAATCTATATGCAGTCTTCGTATGCTTCGACGATCCCCGGCAGGTCCGTGCCCGCATGTCGCGCCGTGAAGACGTCTATGACGACGATGAAGTCGAGATCATGCTCGACACCTTTCACGACCGCCGCCGTGCCTACGCATTTCAAACCACGCCGCTTGGCGTCCAATGGGACGCGATCTGGACCGAGGCTTCCCGCGAAGAAGAAACCAGCGCTCACTTCGACACCTCGTTCGATACCGTGTGGGATTCGCGCGGCAAGGTGACCGAGCGTGGCTTCGTTGTCTGGATGGCGATTCCCTTCAAGAGCCTGCGTTTCCCCTCCGCCAAACAACAGGAATGGGGCATCATTTTGTATCGCGGCATTACCCGCAAGACGGAGAATTCTTTCTGGCCCCACATTTCGCTAAAAATGGAAGGCCGCCTGGGTCAGGCCGCCACTCTCAGCGGTCTGGAAGGAATCTCGCCGGGCCACAGCATCGAACTCATTCCTTATGGCTTGATGCGCAGCTTTCGCGCACTCGACACTCGCGACTTCTCCAATCCTTACTTTCAGAAGGCTACTGCTCAGGGCCAGCCCGGCATGGACGCGAAGTTCGTCATTCGCGATCGCTTCGTCGTCGATATGACCGCGAATCCGGACTTCAGCCAGGTCGAGTCCGAAGATCCGCAGATCACGGTCAACCAGCGCTACGCCGTCTATTTTCCTGAAAAGCGTCCCTTCTTCTTGGAGAATGAAGATTTTTTCCGTACGCCGATGGATTTGTTTTTCACCCGCAGCATCGGCGACCCTTCGGCCGGAATCCGTCTCACGGGAAAAGATGGCCCGTACTCCGTAGGCCTGATGGCTGCCGACGATCGCAGCCCCGGCTTGGCCGTACCCGACAGCAGCCCGGTCTCCGGTATTCGCTCGTATTTCACCATCGCCCGCGTGAGCCGCGACATCTTCCGCCAGTC
>CAZILJ010000704.1:0-2480 GCA_964539915.1 uncultured Acidobacteriaceae bacterium
TTCTCGACTTTGGCCTGGCCAAGCTGACTATGCCTGAACCGGCTGCCTCCGGCATGTCTGTACAGGCGACGCTGGATTCTGTCACCGGCCGCGGCATGCTCTTAGGAACTCTCGGCTACATGTCTCCAGAGCAATGCCGCGGGGCCACAGTCGACGCGCGCTCCGACATCTTCAGTTTCGGTGCGGTCCTCTATGAAATGGTGAGCGGCAAGCGAGCGTTTCGTGGCGACACGACGGCCGACACGATCAGCTCCATTCTGAAAGAAGAGCCTCCGGATTTGGCTATCACAGGGCGCGACGTGCCGCCCATGCTGGAGCGCATTGTCCACCATTGCCTTGAAAAAGATCCGGCGGCGCGCTTTCAGTCTGCGCGCGACGTCGCCTTCGCGTTAGAGGCTCTGTCCTCAGTTTCATCGTTGGGGGCCAGCGCTGTGGCTATGCCCGCCCATACGATCGCTGCCCTCCCATCCCGAAAATCCTGGCTCGTGCCTTCGCTTTTGGGAGTTATCGCCGTCCTTATTGTGGCCGTGGCGCTGCTTATCGTTAGCGTGAGCACTCCGCCTCCCGAGCCGCCCTCCTACCGTCAGCTCACGTTCGCTCGCGAGTCCATCACTTCTGCGCGCTTTGCTCCCGACCAGCGAACTATCATCTACGGCACCGCGCGGGTCGGAACGCAGACCGAGCTTTTCTCGCTGGCGCCCGACAATCACGCCCCTGTGAGCCTCGGCCTGAAAGATGTGGATGTCGAATCCATTTCTTCAACAGGAGAGATGCTCCTGATCCAGCAGCGGCATTCCCTTGTTCGTGTTGCGAGAGTTGGCGTGCTGGCGCGAGCGCCGCTGGGTGGCTCCGCTCCCCGCCCTATGATGAACGACGTCGCGGATGCCGATTGGGGCCCGAACAACCAGATCGCAGTCGCCCGCTACGTGGATGGACACTTTCGCATTGAGTACCCCATCGGCCACGCTCTGTATGAGCCCAGCGCTGGCTATGTAAGCAACGTGCGCGTTTCGCCTAAGGGAGACTGGGTAGCGTTCGCCGAGCATCCCGCGCTCGGAGATGATGCGGGATATGTGGCGATAGTGGATGCTTCTGGTCGCAAGCGGACTTTATCCCCGTGGCAGTCTGCCATTGAAGGCATGAATTGGGCACCCTCAGGCAAGGAAGTCTGGTTCACCGGTGCAATGGGCGGCATCGAGTTTCAGCTCCGGGCCACCGATCTCTCGGGCCATACCCGCGTGGTCGACCGAATTCCAGGTATTCCAACCCTCTTTGATGTGGCCCGTGATGGGCGCGTTCTTCTTGGGCAAGGCGCCACTAAAGTTATCACCTACGCGCGCGGACCTGGTCAGGATCAGGAACACGATGTGAGCATTCAAAATTGGAGTGAAGTCTTGTCGATTTCACCCGACAGCCGACTAGTGCTGCTAAATAACGAGGGGGCGGGTAGCGGGCCTGATTACGACGTTTATGTGCGCGCAAGCGATGGCGCGGCGCCCGTACGGGTAGGCGATGGCGTTGGCTACGACTTCTCGCCCGACATGAAATGGGTGCTGTCATCTCTCACCTTGCACGTTCCGCGCCAGCTTTTTCTGATTCCCCTTGGCACCGGGGAGACCAAGCAGATCACGCATGATTTAATTGACCGTGGCCGCGCCCGCTTCTTTCCGGATGGCAAGAACGTTGTGTTTACCGGCACGGAGCCTGGCCACAAATCGCGCATCTACGTGCAAGCCATTGACTCGGGCACAGCGCGCCCGATTTCTCCCGAGGGAGTGAGCGGATTTGTCCCCACCCCCGACGGCAAATTCGTATTTGGCTTCTCAGATTCTGTAGCGCTGTATCCCGTGGATGGTCAGGGCCCGTCACGCCCCGTCCCCGGCATCCATCCCGGCGAGGTAATCTTTTCTGTGTCAACTGACGGACGCACTGCTCTGGTTGGGTTGCTCTATGGCTACGCCGTGGATGTGATGCGCGTGGATCTGGCCAGCGGCCACCGCGAGTTGTTCAAGAAAATCGGGCCATCCGACCCTGCAGGGGTTCTCTTGGTCGATGCGCTGTTCACTCCCGACGGCCAGTACTATGCCTATTCCTACTTCAACGGGCTGAGCCAACTGTATTTGGTGGACGGATTGCGCTAAGGCAAACCGGCAGGGCACCCATTTCCTCCTTGGGCGAGTAGCCAGGCGCGGTTACCCGCGCCCAGCCCTCTAGGAACCGTGCGTGAGACTTTCGCCTCACACGGCTCGAGCACTCAACAACGCCCCCCTTGGCAAACGAAGACGCGGCCTTATTCAAAAGATAAACAAGACCTACTCGATACTGGCTTGCGGCCGACTCGCACGTCGATGGAAACAATCCAACGAACGTGCCGGAAGCTGCACCAACGGCTTGCGCCGTCATCATTTGCTTTGCTTCCTACATCGGTTCCATAAACGGTCTCGAATGCGAGCACCGGCGAAAAGTCAGCTCCGTTTCCG
>CAZILJ010000705.1:0-1786 GCA_964539915.1 uncultured Acidobacteriaceae bacterium
ACCATCTACGTAGTAGGAGGCGCGAACTCCGCAGGCCAGGCCGCCATGAATTTTGCGCGATACGCGGATCGAGTCATTATTCTAGTGCGAGGCGATTCTCTCTCCAGTACCATGTCGCAGTATCTGATTGACCAGGTCAAGGAGACGCCGAACATTCAACTGTGGGCTCACGCCAGCCTGGCAGAGGCGCATGGTGAAACGCATCTGGAAGAAATTTCCGTGCTTTGCTCGGATACGAACAAAGTGGAGCGTGTGCCCGCGAGCGCGATGTTCATCTTCATCGGTGCCTTGCCACGTACCGATTGGCTGGGAACTCTGGTCGAGCGAGATGAGCGCGGCTTTTTGTTGACAGGACCCGATCTCATTCGTGACGGCCAACGCCCCAAAGGGTGGACTCTCGACCGAGATCCCTTCCTGCTCGAGACCAATGTTCCAGGCCTGTTCGCAGTAGGCGATGTGCGGCACGGTTCGGTGAAACGAGTGGCTTCCGGAGTCGGCGAAGGATCGGTCGCAGTACAGTTCATTCATCAGTACTTGAGCAAGGTCTAAATGGTCGAGAAATCAGATCTACTTCGCGTCCCCGTATTCGCGGATTTACCTGACGATCAACTCGAATGGTTCATCAGCCAGTCGCAAGAGTTGCACGTCAAGGCGGGTGATGGCTACTCACGCCAGGGCGACCCGGCGGATGCGATGTTTGTGATTCTTGAAGGACAACTTCAGGGCCGGGGTGAAATTGGCGGCGAAACCGTCACCTTCACCATCAACCAGGGCAGTGTCACCGGACTGCTGCCGTTTTCGAGGATGAAGCAGTTTACGGTGAGCATACGAGCAGAAACTGACAGCCGCGCTTTGCGATTCCCCGCGTCGCGTTTTCAAGACCTGGTACAGAAAATGCCGGAGCTGACCAAGCGTCTCGTCGGCCTGATGTCCGACCGGATCCGCGAAACCACTCGCCTGGAACAACAACGCGACCGCCTGGCTTCTTTAGGAAAACTTTCTGCGGGTCTGGCACACGAGCTCAACAATCCTGCCTCTGCCGCAAAACGGGCTACAAGCCAGCTTCGTGAACTTCTGAAACGAATCCGGGAGGCGAGTCACGAATTGGGAAGGCGTAATCTCACTGCTGCCCAGAAATCGGAAATCCTGGCGGTGGAGGATTCCTTCGTCCAACAGGATGCTCCGCCGCCCGATGCCCTGACCATCAGCGACCTGGAAGAGCAGATTGATTCTTTGTTGCGCAGTCACGGGCAGAATGATCTGTGGCAACTGGCGGCCGATCTGGCACGGAAGAGCGTCCGGCCAGAAAAGCTGGAATCGCTGTTCGAATCCCTTGGCGCTGACACGGCTCGAGCCGCTCTCGTGAGGATCGCCGCTTCAGTAGAAGTCGCTAGCCTGCTGGACGAAATCGAGAGCAGCACATCAAGGATCTCTGACCTGGTCTGTGCGATCAAGGAATACACTTACATGGATCAGGCGCCAGTGCAAAACGTGGATATTGTAAGGAGCCTGGAAACCACGCTTACCATCCTGAACCACAAGCTCAAACAGGGAGTTGCTGTGCAGCGCATTTACGAGCCCATTCCACTCCTCGTGAATTCATTCGGAAGCGAGCTGAATCAGGTGTGGACCAACATCATCGATAATGCCATTGACGCCATGGGTGGTAAGGGCGAGCTTCGAGTTCGAACCTATCGTGAGGACAGTTGTGTCGTGGTTGAGATCGCCGATAACGGTCCGGGTATCTTGCCCGACATACAGCCGCACATTTTCGAACCCTTTTTCA
>CAZILJ010000706.1:0-4025 GCA_964539915.1 uncultured Acidobacteriaceae bacterium
GTGAACGGCTCCCTCACGCCAAAGCCGACGCGGACGTGTTGTCGCCTGCTGACAGTGATCTGCATCTCCGGCAGAACATCCCAATCCGTACTCGCTCCCGGCTTGAAGTCGCGTACCGCCAGAAACTCGACCATGGGCGAAAACAGCCGTCCCAGCATGTGGTCCGGCGCCATTGCCTGCCCTACCGTCGCCCGCCAGAACAGGCTGCGCGGAGCCACGCTCGTATCCACCGGCAGGTCCGCCCCCAATTGGGTTTGTAAAAACGTGTTCTCCTTGAACAGCTGATCGAAGGCTGCGAAGGGTTCGAACTGCGTCGTCCCAGCACCGAAGCCTCGTTTGCTGTCCCCCGTCGGCAGCAAAATACCGCCCTGCAAACTCAGGATCGAACCCGCCCGCAGGCTGGAAAACATCTCCCGCTTCAGCCCCAGCGTAATGTCCCCTAACCCCGCCGTCCAGTTGTGCGCCTGGTCGGCATAGTTCACTGGAACATCGGTTTCAAGCTGAGTCCGGGCGTCGATGATCGTCCTTTCATCGATGATATCCGTAGTCCACGCCGGTGCTCCGGATGCACTCGCCGCCGTAGAAATCACAATTTCGTTCTCTGGAAACGCCTTCTCCGTTACCAATGCCCGCGGCAGATTTAGCTCCCCCAGCGGATCGTGGTGCACATTCTTGCAGAATCCCCGCATGTAGGCGATTACATCGTTGATCTCCTGGTCCGTCAGCAAATCCCCAAACGCAGGCATAATCTGGGAGAGTCCACGCGATGGTCCGCCGTGCACAATCACTGCCTTCCAATTGCCGTTCGGCTCCGGCGTTGTCCCAGCGCAGTCCGTAAAATCCGGAAACGTATCGGGCCGCGCGAAAACCGTACTCGCCATGGGAGCCCCCTTCCCCTCGCTCCCGTGGCATGCAATGCAGCCGCCGTTGTAAACCTTCTTTCCATTCCTCACATCCGGACTTTTCGAGTAGTGGAGCGTCTGTGCGGAGAGAAGCAAAGGGCGACCAAGAAGTACGACAACCAACACGATGAGTGCGCCCGCCCATCCCGCCACAAACCCAAGGAGGAATCTAAGCGCTCGCGATTCGCTGATGGCTTTCAAGTGCCATGGCTCCTTCAGTGCCGCAACTCTGTCGCCAACCACGGTCGCCTCGTCTCTCATTCGTCCTCCTGCGTACTTTGCTTATATAGTCACGCTAGAACCCGCGGTGTGCGAACGCCACGACATGATTACAATGTTTACATTGCAATCACCCAGGCAGACACTGCTTTCTTATCCTTTTCGATGCTCAACATTGAGTCTTGGAGTCCTGACCTCGAACGGCATGGGTTGCCGCAATTTTGAGGCCGTAAGGAAGAACGCGTTCTTATTCTACGCAATTAACTTTGCGTGCTACTCCGATGGCAAGCCTTACGAACCGCCTGATTCTTTTCACTACCTTGGGGCGGATCCCGATTTTGACAGGCTGCTCTCAGTGGCCAGATATCGACACTACCTTCGCCGACCGAGAGCGTTCCTTGAATTTCTCGCGCGTGGACTTTTTGCGCCTCATTTTGCGGCAATCGTTTGTTCCTTCACCCAGGCACATATTGCTTTCTTATCCTCTTCGGTGAGTTTTGCCTCTGGATGCATTACAGCATACGTGCGCGGCGGCAGGCTACCTGTGGATACGAGTCCTCAAACACCTTGGCAGGATCGAGCGAGGCGAGAAAGTACCGTCCTTCGAACTCATCATCGCTCTCGCCAGGGAGTTAAACGCTTCGCCGTCGGCGTTCTTCCATTTCGAGAACGTCAACGTAGATCCCAAGTTCTTATCGCAACAACTGCAAGCCCTGCTCGCAAAACGTGACGCCAAGCGGCTCCAAAAAGCCTATCGAGTCCTACAAGCGACACTCGAACCTTAGGCCCCACTACTGAATCAGTTTTCGGTTTGCTCGTCATCCGGCATTAATCCAGCGCATATACGAGCATTCGCGCAGATCGCTTGCCCCAAGCCGACTTGCCGGTACTGATAGGCAGCTATCGTCCATCACGAACTACCGGATTGCCTACTTCATGCCACGTGCTTCGAGCAAGGATTGCCGATGGAGCACGGCACCCCGGAAGATGATTCTGTCGATGTGGTCCAAAGCTGCAAGATCGCTACGTGGGTCGGCGTTGAGGATAAGCACGTCGGCGACACGCCCCGGTTCGATGCGCCCGATGTCACGCCAGCCATAGATATCGGCAAAGTTGCTGGTTGCCGCTGCGATAGCCTCGCGCGGAGAGAGGCCGATCCGATGCAGCAGTGTGAGTTCGAGGTGGAGACCGCTGCCGGGCATAATTCCGTAGCTCGTTGCCGAGCTTCCGGCCAGATATTTCGCTCCAAGCTGATAGAGGCGAGCATCGAACGCCTCTTTATGCCAGGCACAGTCCCGAACCCGCTTTCTGTGTTCCCTAGTGAGGCTGGCCAGAAACGCAGACTCTCCGGTAGAGGGGTCAACAGGGTCGTCCAAATCGGCAGCCTTGATGAGGGCGGCCGAGGGGGCGCTCCAGGGATTGGGAACGTCGAGAGCATCGGCGGTAGCCTCCATTGACAACGTGGGCATCAGGGCGGTGTTGGATTTGGCGAGCTGTGCTCCGAAATCTGCAACCTCGTTGGAGGCTGGGTCAACCGTGCAGATGGCACGGGAGGCGGCAGAGCCCGCACCGAGGTTATCGGCACGGTCCAGCAGCACCGCAGGAGGAGCCAATTCGAGGAGATAGTGATCGTTGCGCAATAACCCACTGACGCCGGCGTGGATTGCATAGGGATAGGTCGTGAATGCAGGTTCGGCAAGCGTCGCCGTACCTCGCCGCTTGTTTTCGGCGACAATCACATCGACCTGATCGGGCCAGACGTCATAACTGATGGTCACTCCGCGAAAGCCCTGGTCGGCCAATTGATCGACCCGCGCAATGAGCTGCTGGTTGGACAGTCGCCGATCGTGAAGCCGATGGTCCAACATCGGCTTATCGGATGGGTCCGCGCCCTGTTCCGAATAACCGGTCATCGGCGCTCCCAGGAACAAGCGAGGTCCGGGAGATGCGTTTCGCACAATCTTCAACTCGCCGTCTCCGCCCCCATTGGGCAGTACTGTGGGGACGTAAACCGTCGTGACCCCGTCGTATAGATAGGCATTCGCAAAGGCCTGGGTGCGCAAGGCGCCGAACCCATCGACGAGGCCGGGAACGAGAAACTCTCCGTGAGCATCGATGCGGGTCGATTCGGAGGGGATCGTGATCTGGGTTGCGGATCCGACGGCAACGATCTTTCCTTCATCGATGAGCACTACGGAGTCTGCGATGTCGTTGGCGGAATGCCCGTAGTTGCTCACATCGATCAGAGTGGCCCCGACGATTGCGATCTTCTGGGGCTGCGGCGTCACTGTTTGGGCCGTCGCCAATACGGCCAACACGGCAAAGGCGATGGCAACAGTTTTATTCCTTGGCATCGGTCTGCTTCTCCTCTCGTCGCTGACCGGCTGCGTTGAGCAGAGGCTTCAAGGGTAGCGACCAGACATTGCTGCTGCCATTGTCCCATGCGTTGAGACGCTCTACGTCCGCGAGAAACTGGCTCCGGGAGCGGTCTGGGTCGAGAGGCACCGATCGTGACGATTCGAAGTACAGAGTCTTGCCATCCGGACTGATCTGCGGTTCGCCGTCGCCGTTACCGTTGGGGTCGGGCCAATCGTCTCCTTCGTAGTGGATCTGAGCCGGGGGGCCCCACGAAGTTCCTGTGCGGAAGGAGATGAAGAGGTGCTCTCGTCCGGGTGGAGCGTGCAGCCCATGGCTACCGAAGATCAGGTACGACTGGTCCGGTGCGATGGCTGGGTCATCGGCGTCCAAAAGATCGCCGCCGCTGAAGGCGAGCCGCTGTGGGGCATCATACTGGCCGTTGCGGTAGGCCGCTCGATAGAGGCCCCAGCTGAGTTCCTGGTCTGGTTGGTTTGTCGGGCAGGTGAAGTAGAGATCGCCGTTGGCCGCGAGGGATGGGTTGTGCAT
>CAZILJ010000707.1:0-3773 GCA_964539915.1 uncultured Acidobacteriaceae bacterium
AAAAACTACCGGCAAGCTGTTGCTGATACCGTAGAAGGAATTTCGCGTAGCGCCGGCATCTTGCCGGCTGTCGCGTGCGCGTCTGGCCCACGCAGCCGCGGACCAGGACGGCCGAGCCGCCACCGCCCCGGCGCTACTCCCAAGGCGCAACCATGAAAGCAATTCGCGTACAGCATACTGGCGGTCCCGAAGTCATGGAACTGGTCGAGGTTCCGGTTCCCCAAGCGAAGTCCGGAGAGGCCGTGGTGAAGGTCTCGGTGGCTGGTCTGAACTCGATTGATGGCCACTTCCGCGACGGCAGCCTGCGTACGCCGCTGCCATTTATTCCCGGACAAGAAGGCTCCGGAGTAGTGTCGTCAGCCGGTTCAAATGTGCAAACGGTGAAGGTCGGCGATCGTGTGGCGTGGAGCGGAGCTTTGGGATCGTACGCCGAGTATGTGGCGGCGTCCGCAGACAGTCTGGTCCCGGTTCCTCGGACAGTGACCGATCAACAAGCGGCCGCGGCAATGATGCATGGGCTCACCGCACACTACTTGGTGAACGATGCCCACAAGCTGAAGGCAGGCGAGACGGCGCTGGTCCACGCGGCCGCAGGCGGCGTCGGATTGCTGCTGGTGCAAATGGCGCGCATGATCGGTGCACGCGTGATTGGCACAGCTTCCAGCCAGGAAAAAGCCGACCTGGCGCGCTCGGCGGGCGCGGATGAAGTGATCGTGTTTACGCAGCAGGATTTTGACCCTGAGGTGAAGCGATTGACTGGCGGTAAAGGCGTTGACGTCGTGTACGACGGAGTAGGCAAGGCGACGTTTGAGAAGAATCTGAACGTGATGCGCTTGCGCGGAATGCTCGTGCTCTACGGCATGTCGAGCGGTCCGGTGGCGCCGGTGGATCCGGCCAAGCTGTCGGAAAAGGGAAGCCTCTACATGGCGCGTACCACACTGGCGCACTTCACCGCGACTCGCGAAGAACTGCGGGCGCGCAGCGGCGCGCTCTTCGAGATGATCGCGAACGGCAAGCTCAAGCTGCGGATTGCAAAAACATATTCGTTAGCGGAGGCAGCGCAGGCGCATCGCGACATGGAAGCGCGGAAGATTGCCGGAAAACTGCTGCTGATTCCGTAAGGCAGAAGCACTCAAAGAAAATTTCGAGGGGCGCCACCTTCAGCTTTGCTTGGTCGGGGATTTCTCGAGGCCCTCCACTGAAACCTCGCAACCGTTAAGGTCGCAAGAACCGCTGGGTCGTCTGAGCGTCCTCTAGTTCTAGTTCTAGTGTTGACGGCGGTATTTTCGAACATACTCCGGCACTTCTTTACCCGGTAGCAGTCTCTCATCGTCGATCGGCACGCCCACCTTCACCTCCAGGGGCACGACACCCGCCCACGTGGGGAACGAATAATCTGGTTCGTCGTCGAGGGGCGGCCCTTTGCGGACTTTCGCCGAGAATTCTTCGATCGGCACACGCAGCACCGACGTCGCCTTGAGTTCGCGCTCGTTGGGCTGGCGCGAGTCATCCCATCGTCCCGGCAGGATGTGCTCCGATAAAATTCGCAGAGCAGCCAGCTTTTCCTCGGGATCGTCCACCAAGGTTGCTGTCCCCAGAATCACGACCGAGCGGTAATTCATGGAATGATTGAAAACCGAGCGCGCCAGTACCAGCCCATCGAGCAAGGTAACCGTGATGCACACGGCAACGCCTTCTTTCATCTGCCGTAGCATCCGACTGGCGGCCGAACCGTGAATGTACAGGCTGGCCTCCTTTCGCCCGTACGAGGTCGGAATCACGAACGGCTGGCCATCTACCGCAAAACCGACATGGCATAAAAATCCTTCGTCGAGGATGCGGTACACGGGCTCGCGATCATATACGGCGCGATCGCTTTCGCGGACGACACGAGTCCGCGTGGTCGGCATTTCAGTTTCCGGCATTGGGGAGCGAACTCCAGGCAAACGCCAAGGATGGGTGAACGCAAAGTGTAACACCGACCGTCGGACCGCCGATCCCTGGCGTAAGGTTTCAAGGCCGCAAGGTTTCAAAAGTTGAAGACTTGGAAACCTTGAAACATACCTCAGAGCTCGCGATCTCAGAGCCGTGCTGCGCAGTCTGCAGACGACAGAAGCGAACGTCGGCTGTTTTACCAGTTCAGCTTCATCGCGAATTGAAACTGGCGGGGGTCGTAGGCCGCAGTGGGCAGCCCGGCATTGCTGTACAGCGGACTGACGGCGGACACGTTCATCTTGTTCGCGATGTTGAACATGTCGGCAATCAAGTCCAGGTTGAAGCGCTCGCCGAAGTAAATGCGCTTGGAAACCCGCATGTCGTCGAAAACAGTCCAGGGTGTAATCCCCGTATTTCGCCCGAGATTGCCGTCGAGTTCGAGAAGCGTCGGCGTGGTCAGGGTGGCCGCAAAGCTGTTGATGCATGGTTCCTGCAGTACGCCCGTGGGAGAGTACTTGGATCTATATACCGTGCCGCAAGCCGGATCGACCGTAACGTTCGGGCGGCCAGTCAGAGACGATAGCTGAAGATTGTCCCCGTTGCCGGTGATGATGTTGAATGGACGGCCCGAGGCCACATCCAGCAGAGGGGCAATCGTCCAGTCGCTAAGGACCGCGCGGGCGAAGCCGCTGCCAACTTTGCCGCTCTGATAAACGCCGCTAAAGACGAAGCGATGGCGCTGGTCGAACAGCGATGTAGAACGATCGAGTCCCGGGAAAAAACTGTCCTGTGGCGTCAGCGTCGATTGCAGATCGGTGGAGTCGTCGATGGCATGCGACCACGTGTAAGAAGCGAGGAATTCGTAGTGTTTGTTGAAGCGCTTCCGCAAGTTGGCGCTGAATCCGTGATAAATCGAGCTTCCGTTGGAATAGTTCGCATCCATGTCGCCAAATGGAACGCAGCCGGAGAAGCCGCCGGTAACGGTCGGAGCGCAATTCGCGTTAAATCCCTGACTCGCCAGACCACTCTCGATCGACTCGGCGAGCTGAACGCAAGGGATTCCCGCTCCTCCGGGCGCCCCGATCAGTGCACCCGCGATCGAAGGGTTCAGGCCACCCGGACGGAAGAAATTCAGCAACGCCGAACTGACCCAGGGACCAAGCGCACCGGTGCCGCAGGGAAGGGCTCCGCTGCCGACGGTGAAAGGGCTCGCCGGAGTCTGCCCGCCGGCGAGAGCGGCGTTGAAGTTGGCGACCATTAGGTCACCGCGAATCGTATTGGCGTTGATCGGGCGGTTCAGATGACGTCCGCCATTGAAGTTGTATGCGAGATTCAGAGCGAGGCCGCCACCCAGGTCGCGCTCGATGCTGAGGTTCGCCTGCTGCGAGTACGCGTAAACGAAATTCCTCGATTGGGGATAGCCAAAGGGTTGGAAACCGAGGGGCAGGAAAGTCGACGGGTTCAGATAGTTCTGGTTGAGAAAAGCAGACTGCGGGAAGTTCAGAGCCTGAAACTGCTGCTGGTTGGGAAGATATCCGAGTGCGGTGGCAGTGGCAGGGTTCAGGGTGGCCGCGCAAGGATTGGCCGGACTCGCCACGTTGATCGGCAGTCCCTGGAAAATCGTGATCGCGTTCAGATTGCCGGGATTGCCCGGTCCCGAGCAGGTTGACGTACCCGCAAAGGCAAGCTGGCCGCTAGACGAACCATCGGAGGCGTCACCCAGAAAGTAGAGGCCGAGCAGCGGGTGGTCGTAGAAAATACCATATGAGGCTCGCACGACCGTCTTGCCGTTCCCTGCAGGATCCCACGCCACGCCAATGCGAGGTTGAATGTTGTTC
>CAZILJ010000708.1:0-5919 GCA_964539915.1 uncultured Acidobacteriaceae bacterium
CTCTTCTGCAGGAGATCCGCCACCACTCCGCTGACCACGCCTGCGGCCATGCTGGTACCGCTTAGGGTGAAGTAGCTGGAAGACGATGCTGTGCTGCCACCGTTCACGTAAAAGCTGTACTGGACGCGGTTGCCGGGATACTCGTTGTAGAGCGTGGAATTCGGAGCTTCGAGCGAAACCAGCAGGTTGCCCGGAGCGACGATGTCAGGCTTGGCCACGGCGTCGAGCGCGGTCGGCCCCTTCGAGCTATAGCTGGCGATAAGGTCATCCAAGCGAGTGGGCGTGCCCATCGGCTTCATCGCGCCAACGGTGATCACGTAAGGATCATTGCCGGGAGAAGTGATTGTCCCGTAACCATCGGTGGGCTGGTAGCGGCCATTATTGCCGGCGGCGACCACGACGACGATGCCGCTCTTCCACGCGGCCTCGACCGCCTGGCAGACCGGATCAAGCTTGTAGCTTTCGTAGACCGGACGTCCCAACGAAAGATTGATCACTCGGATGTTGTACAGCGGCTTCAGAGAAATGGCCTTCCCGATGGCCGCAATCACAGCGCTATCGGTGCCCGCGCCGTTCTGATCGAGGACACGAAGATTGATAATGTTGGCCTGCGGCGCGATGCCTTCAAAGGTTCGCGAATACTTGGAACCGATCGAACTGGAACCGTTGCCGGCGATCAGGCCCGCGATGTGGGTGCCGTGGCCATATTGATCGTTGGGGCTGTTGTTGCCCGGAACGAAGCTCTGGTTCCACACCACGCGCGACCATCCCAGGAACCCACCATTCAAGTCGGGATGATTCGCTACGCCACTGTCAATCAGCGCGACGCCGATGCCGGCACCGGTATAGCCCGATTGCCACGCGGCAAAAGCGTTCACCGCAGGCGCAGCGTTGCTGAGCGTCGGAGCCAGAGGCCGGTCGGTGCTGATGTACACCACATTGGCGCTGTTCGAAAGGGTTTGGAGGGCGGGACCGGTCAGCGAAGCCACCAGGCCATTGACGATTGGCAACGGAGCCAGGATCGTGCCCCCAAGCTTCACAATGTCATTGACTAGGCAGTCCACCAGTCCGAGCAGGCTGTTGCAGTTGATCTGTGTTCCAGGTGCGTATTGCACGATGACCCGGACCTGCTGAGTTGATTGTTTGCCTTGCAACTCAGGCGCTAACTTAGAATTGTCGGCGAAAGCCACCGTCGCCGTAGCAAGCAGCAACAAAAATATGAGCTTCTTCATTTTCCCCCCACAAGGTCGCCCCACAGTGCGTTGAACCGCACTCCAAGTGACTCGTATGTTTGCAGGTGCGATACCAAAGGGTGACCCTTATTACCCCCATTTATCAATGACTTAGGGGAGGTTGTAGCGAAACTCAAGGGGCGATTTGTCCCACGACCTGAAGCGTGAGACAACTTGTCCCGTTCCTGGGTCCTTTCGTTCCCGAGCCAGCGGTGTCCGGCATGCGATCTAAGTGATTGATTTGGCTGGAAAAAACCATGGTAATCACGCGAGTCTTTTTGGGGCGGACATTGGCCCGCAATTCGTTGAAAATTTAAACACTTATCATGTCTTGGGTTCGATCCATTGGCGCACACGCGTTTATCGTCTCGATGACTCTGGCGGGGTGCATCTGCTTTGGATTTTCCTTCGCGCACTGGCAATCGAGCGATCCGGTAAAGTTCGTTTGTTACCTTATTGCCGCGTTGCTGGCGTCGTCGCTTAAGGTAACTCTTCCCGGCATTCAGGGAACCCTCTCGGTCAACTTTCTCTTCACGTTGCTGGGAATTCTGGAACTGAGCTTGCCCGAGACGCTGCTCATTGTCTTGGCCTGCACGCTGGGCCAGGCTTACTGGAGACCGGCGAAGCAGGTGAAGGTCGTGCAGTTGGCCTTCAACTGGGCGCAGCTCACGGTTTCGAGCGCGATCGCATACACCGCATACAAGCTGGTGGCGCACTACGTTTTTCATGCCACCGGACCCCTCGCACTTCTCGTGGCTGGGATCATGCTGTTTGCCTGCAATACGGCGGCAATGGCGCTCATCATTGGCCTGACGGAGCACAAGCCTTTCCCGAAAGTCTGGGCTGACAGCTATCTCTGGTCGTTTCCGTACTACATGGTGGGAGCAGCGGCGGCGGGCCTGGTCCACTTCCTGAACGGTCATATCGGATGGCAATCGTCGCTGCTGGTTCTCCCGCCAATCTATTTGATGTACCGCTCATATCGTCTTTATCTGGGCAAACTTGAGACCGAGAAGCTGCATGCTGAGCAGGTTTCGAGTCTGCACCTGAGAACCATCGAAACACTCGCACTGGCAATTGAGGCCAAGGATCAAACGACTGGGGAGCACTTGCAGAGAGTGCGTGTGTACGCCATGGAACTGGCGAAGGAACTGGGCTTGAACGCGGACGAAACCGAAGCGCTGCGCGCGGCATCGGTGCTGCACGACATCGGCAAACTGGCGGTGCCGGAGCACATCATTTCGAAGCCCGGAAGATTGACGCCGGAAGAATTCGAGAAGATGAAAATCCACCCCACGGTCGGGGCGGAAATTCTGGAGCAGGTTAACTTTCCGTATCCGGTGGCGCCGATCGTGCGCGCCCACCACGAAAAGTGGGACGGCAGCGGCTACCCGAACGGACTGGCCGGAGAAGCAATTCCGATTGGAGCTCGCATTCTGGCTGCGGTCGATTGCCTCGATGCTCTGGCTTCAGACCGGCAGTACCGGAAGGCGCTGCCGCTCGACGAGGCTATGGGAAAAGTGGTTGCGGATGCCGGCAAGAGCTTTGATCCGCGGGTGGTGGCGATTCTGCGGCGCCGCTACATCGAACTGGAGAAGCTGGCAAATGAGCAGCCTTTGCAGGCTCCGCCAAAATTGTCTACCGATATCAAGGTAAAGCCAGGGTTGGCCCCGGACGCGGGGTTCGCCGAGTCGGCAAAACCGGCGGTAACCATCTCGGGGCGCGTTGACGATTCCGCCGCACTTACTTCCGCAGCTCGACAGCAAGGCCGGGAAATCATCGCGGTCAGTCGCCAGACGGAAGTTTCTTTGAGTGTCGAAGACATTCTTTCCTTGCTCTCGGTGCGGTTGAAGAACTTGGTGCCCCACGACTCCATGGCGGTGTACTGTCCGAAGAACGACGTACTGGTTCCGGAGTTCGTCAGTGGGGAAAACTTCCGGCTGTTTTCTTCTTTAAGGATTCCGCACGGAGAAGGCCTATCGGGGTGGGTCGCCGAGAACCATAAGGCGATCCTGAATGGCAATCCGTCGGTCGAGCCGGGATATCTGAACGATCCCACGAAGTACAGCACGTTGCGTTCGGCGCTAGCGGTGCCCGTGGAAGGAACTACCGGGGTCGCAGCCGTCCTGGCTCTGTATCGGACGGCCCAGGACGCATTCACTGCCGACGATCTCCGGATTGTAGAGACAATCGTTTCGGGAATCGGAGTTGTCCTCGAGGGCGCGTCCAAACCGAAAGCCTCAGCGGTCGGCGCGGGCACGAAGTAAACGATCTATGCAGCCCGGCCTGTGGCGCGGGCGTCCCCGCCCGCGAACTGCCGAAAGCCAAAAACCAGCCTTGAGTCTGTGTAAACTTCCTGCCATCGAGTTCTACTACCGAAATGCGGGGCGGGAGCGCCCGCGCCACACAAAAACCTACTCCATTTCGAAGCTCACATACATCAAGCCGCCATCGCGCTCAACCTGCATTGCGACTGCCTCGCCCGTCTTGACTGCTCCCACGGTGGCGCGCAGTGTGTCCACGGAATCGATGGATGTAGTGTTGAGCCGGTGGATGACGTCGCCGGCCAGCAAGCCGGTGTCGGGCATGATCAGATCCGCGGCGCGTCCGACAACGACGACTCCGGATGGAATGCGCAGCGACGAGCCTAAGCGGGTGCTGAGGTCAGGAGTCAGATCGATCGCCAGAACTCCGAGTCGCGGAATCAGACTGTGTTCGGGATTAACCGTGTCGAGAAGCTCGTCCATGTGATCGCGGCTCTCGATTGCGGGGACGTAGAGAATCTTCTTTTCATTGCCGCGCAAAATCTCTAGCTTCACAACCTGATCCAGACGGTGCAGATACAACGCGGATGAAAGCGAAGGCAGAGTTTCGATGCGCCGGTCATCGGCTGTGAGAATAATGTCCTGAATCTGCAGACCCGCGGCAGCCGCAGGGCCCTCCGGCTTGACATCGACCACCACGACGCCCCATCGCTGCGGCAGTTGCAGGCCTTCTGCCAAGGTGGGGGTAATCTCCTGCGCGACGGCGCCAATTTCGACGCGATGGACGTGACCGTGATTGCGCAGGCTACGGTAAACGAAATCGACGACTCGAGCCGGAATGGCGAAGCCCAGCCCTTCACTGCCTCCGCCTTGCGAAAGAATAAAGGTGTTGATCCCGACCACCGAACCATACATATCCACCAGCGGGCCTCCGCTATTTCCCGGATTGATGGGAGCATCGGTCTGGAGGTACGTCAGTGCTTTCGTAGGGTCCGGCTGCCGCGCGAGCGCGCTGACGACGCCCATGGTGACGGAATTCTGCAGCCCTTCAGGGCTTCCGATGGCAAACACGAGTTGCCCAACATGGGGCCGCTGCTGACTGAGAAGGGGCAAAGTCGGCAGATCGGTCTCATCGATCTTGAGGAGTGCGAGATCGCTTTCCTTGTGCTGGCCGAGGAGTCGCGCTTCAAGTATGCGACGCTTTCCGACCGGTACCTGGCCGGCGGAATCTCCCATGGGAAGCGGCAAGGCAACGCGAATGCGCTGTGCGCCTTCCACCACATGAGCGTTGGTCATGATGTAGCCGTTGGAATCTACGATTACTCCCGACCCCACTGCGTGTTGGCGAACGATGAATGCAGTCTGCGATCGATCCTCCTCGCGGAGCGGGCCGTATCCCGTGACCAGAATCTGCACGACGGCAGGGGAAACCTTGGCGGCCAGAGTCTCCAGCGCGCCGTTGAGCTGAATCAAGACACCGGGAGGCTCAACAGATTTGGTTTCGACACTAGCCGTTGTGGCCTTCTTCTCCGATCCAGGCTGCCCCGAAGACTTCGGGCTGCTTTGCGCCCAAGCGCTGGCGATCGCGGCAAACAGTAGCGGAATACACATAATGCGGAGAGACCGAGCTTTGGAATTGCCTCTAAAGTGAAATGGATTCGACATACAAATACCGCTCCTATCTCCGAGAAATGCGAAACGAAAACACTACCACGCGAGTCCGTACCTCGACGTAAAACTAGGTCAATTTCATGGGTCCGCCCCTGTCGGCGGCCAGGGAGGCAAGGGGGGAACCTAGTTGCTACCGGTAACCAATGGCTTTTCAGGCTTTTACACGGATAACTTTCCGTGATATAACCGCCCCTGGAGCACAAAAGCGGGTTTCTGCGCCCCGCCCTGAGCTTAATTGACGATGTTGGCCTCATTCGTCATACCAGAAAAAGAGAACAGGCCAGCCTAGAGGAGGTACCGTGGGGGAAGAAGCACGGACCGGAAAACGGTTTCCGCTGGAATTGCCGATCAAGATTCATCAGGGCGAAACCGGCGGAGACGCCGAGGGAATTACAGGGAATCTCAGCGCGGCCGGAGTGTACATCCGCGCGGATTCATCCATGGAGATTGGTTCGCCCGTGGAATTTGAAATCACGTTGCCCCCGGAGATGACGGGCGGTCAGGAAAATGTGACCATCCAGTGCAAGGGGCGAGTGGTGCGCGCCGATGCAACAGGAACCGGTGGAGAAGGCCGCGGCGTGGCCTGCGTGATCGACTCATACGAGTTCGTTAGGAACTCATAGACTTTTTTGGAGCCCAGACAACATGCTCAAACTCATTCTGGCCGATAACCAGGCGATCTTCCGGGCGGGCATTGCCAAAGTGCTGGCCGTCGAAGATGAGATGCGTATCGTGGCTCAGGCCCAGACGCC
>CAZILJ010000709.1:0-2338 GCA_964539915.1 uncultured Acidobacteriaceae bacterium
TATGACCAGCAGACTCTGTTTCGCCCTGGTATTGATCTCTTCGATTTCCACAGCACAAGCGCCCGAAAAGTCAGCCACTGCACCCGACACAATTATCAGCGCGCGTGCCCGCCAGATTCATGACTCCGCCCTGGTGATCGATACCCATGCCGATACGCCGCAGCGGTTTCTCGATGAAGGTTTCGATATCGGCTCGACCGATCCCAAGGACGCCGGGCACATCACCCTCGACAAGGCGAAGCGCGGAAACCTCGGCGCTGAATTCTTTTCCATCTGGGTGGAACCGGAAAGCAATCAGGGCCACTACGCGCGCCATACATTCGATCTGATCGATTCGGTCTACGACGAAGCTCGGCACCATCCCGACCGCATGATGATGGCGTTTTCGGTCGCCGACATCGAGCGCGCACACCGTGAACACAAACTCGCTGCGCTGATGGGAATCGAGGGGGGACATTCGATCGAAAATGACATCCACCTGCTGCGCGATTACTACCGGCTGGGCGTCCGCTATATGACTCTTTCCTGGTCAAACACCAACGAGTGGGCCGACTCTTCCGGCGATATCGACGACCCCAAGGTTCAGCACCACAACGGACTCACGGATTTCGGCAAACAAGTCGTTCTGGAGATGAATCGGCTGGGTATGATGGTCGACATCTCTCACGTGGCCGACAAGACGTTCTGGGATGCGATTGCGACCACGAACGCTCCTGTGATCGCATCGCACTCCTCGGCGCGGGCGCTGGTAGATGCCCCGCGCAACATGACCGATGACATGCTGCGCGCCGTGGCCAAGAATGACGGCGTGGTTCAGGTGAATTTCTACAGCGGCTTTGACGATGCGGATTTCCGCAAAGCGATGGAGGCCCAGGCGAAAGACCAGGCAGCCGCAATACAGAAGTACACCGACCAACTGAAAGCGGAAGGAAAGCCCATCGACTACGTGGACGTCGACCGGATCGAGCGCGAGTGGATGGCGAAGATTCCGCGCCCGCCGCTCAAGTCGCTGATCGATCACATCGACCACATCGCGAAGATTGCGGGGATCGATCACGTAGGGTTGGGTTCGGATTTTGACGGCGTGAGTGGTGCCACACCACAGGGCATCGACTCGGCCGCTGATCTGCCCAAGATTACGCAGGCTCTGCTCGAACGCGGTTACAACCCGAGCGACATCCACAAGATTCTTGGCGGTAACCTGCTACGCGTCTTTGGCCAGGTCGAACGGGTGAGCCGCGAAATGCAGGCCCAGGCAGAGACCAGTACAAAATAGGCGCCCGACTCCGTTCTCTCGCATTCACCTAGAGGAAATTAAAGACGTCAGTGTGTACAATGCAACGTTGCGTACATACCAATGGTCGTTGTGCGAGGAGAATCCATGCGTAAGACATTCGTTATTTTTTTCATATTGTTGGTGGCCGCACTGGCCGTTTTGGCGCAGTCCACTTCAAACTCTCAGGGGACCGCCGCCAAGCCGAGCACGGCTGCCAAACCGAGCACGGCTGCGAAGCCGGCGGTCCACCCCGCGACCAAGCCGACCGCCATCATCAGTACCACCGCGGGCAAGATGACTTGTACCCTATTCCCCGACAAGGCGCCGATTGGCGTCGAGAACTTCATTGGGCTGGCGAGCGGCACGAAAGACTGGAAGAATCCAGTCAGCGGCGCCACCAAACATGGCGTTCCGCTCTATGACGGGACTATCTTTCATCGCGTGATTCCGGGTTTCATGATCCAGGGAGGCGATCCTGCGGGCAACGGCACGGGAGATCCCGGGTACAAATTCAAGAACGAGGTCTCGCCCGATCTGCTGTTCGATCAGCCGGGGCGACTCGCTTATGCTAATTCTGGGCCGAACACGAACGGCTCACAGTTCTTCATTACTGAGGTAGCCACGCCGCACCTGAATGGCGGTTACACCATCTTTGGGCAGTGCGATGAAGCGACAGTCGCGCTTGTGAAAACCATTGCTCACATGGCCACCGATCCTGCGACCGAAAAGCCTTTCCGTCCCGTGAAGATTGTTCACATCAGCGTGGTTCGCAGTACCGGAATTGCTCCTAAACCGGGAGCCGGAGGCGCGCTAAAAAAGTCCGCAACGACTCCGGCGCCTAAGGCTCAGACAACGCCAAACTAAGCGGCTGCTGAGAATTCCGAGAGGCGACGAGTGAGACGCCCTCACGACAGCCGGCAGGATGCCGGCGCTACACGCCCGGCGCTTACAACGACTAATGATCGACGATTAACGACCTACTTCGAAAGGAAACTTATGACTCGTCAGCCTGGACTTTATGCCATCTTCGAAACATCCGAAGGAAACATCGTTTGCCGCCTC
>CAZILJ010000710.1:0-2952 GCA_964539915.1 uncultured Acidobacteriaceae bacterium
GCGTGACCCAGCATTTTCCCGATACGATCCGGCCCGCGCTGCAAATTGTTCGCATGCGTGAGGGCCTGCATCGCGTCTCCGGCTGCTACTGCGTCATCACCCGTAAAGGAGAAGTATTCTTTCTCGCCGATGCCAGCGTGAACATCGACCCTACCGCCGAAGACCTGGTCGAGATTGCGCTTTGCACCGCTCACATGGCGCGACGCTTCGATCTCCTTCCCCGCGTTGCGATGCTGTCGTTCTCCAGCTTCGGCGGAGTTGATCATCCCATCTGCACCAAAGTGCGCAAGGCAGTAGAAATGATCAAAGTTGCCGACCCCACGCTGATCGTCGATGGAGAAATTATGGCTGACGAAGCACTTTCTCCAGAGATTATCGAAGAGCAGTATCCCTTTAGCTCCTTGAAGGGCGGCGCTAACGTACTCATTTTCCCTGACCTTGCTTCGGCCAACATTGCAACTAAACTGGTGGCGAAGATCGGTGGCGGCGAACTTATCGGCCCGATTCTCATGGGAATGAGTCGTCCGGTCCACGTGCTGCAACGTTCCGCCACGGTCGAAGTGGTCGTAAACGTAGCGGCGATCGCGGTCGTCGATGCGCAGGAGAGCGATACCTACACGCATCCTCAAGTGCATGTCTCAGCCGAACCCGACCTAGTAGGCGAAGTCTAAAGTTGAGAGAAGATTGATAAGCTGAAAGAGTAGCGCCGGCGCCCCGCCGGCTGTCCCGTGGTCGTCTCGACTGCGGGATGTCGCCGGGGTAGCCGCGTCAGGAGGGAATTCGCGCATGTCGACGCTTTGGAAGTCGCGTTACGCGCAGCGTACTCTCGGAGTCAAGAGCTCCGCCATCCGTGAACTTCTCAAAGTCACGGAGAAGCCGGAGGTCATCTCTTTCGGCGGAGGCCTTCCCGCCCCCGACGTGTTCCCGGTGAAGTGCTTCGAAGAGGCTTGCCACAAAGTTCTCACCGAACATGGCCCAGAGGCCCTGCAGTACGGCACCACCGAAGGCTATCAACCGCTGCGCGAAATGATTGCGCGCAACCTCGCCGGCTACGGCATCGTCGCCAGCGCGGAGAACGTCCTCATCACTTCCGGTTCGCAACAGGCGCTCGACCTGATCGGCAAACTTCTGATCAATCGCGGCGACCGCATACTCGTCGAAGCTCCTACATACCTCGGCGCCCTACAGGCCTTCAACGTGTACGGTGCGCAATACGTGTCCGTCCCCGTCGACGACGACGGCCTGCTCACTGATCAACTCGATTCCAGTCTTCGCGCCGGCCCCAAGTTCATGTACGTCGTGCCGAACTTTCAGAATCCAGCGGGCGTGACGTTGTCGGAAGGCCGCCGGCACCAATTGATTCTTCTCGCCGACAAATACGGCATTCCCATCGTTGAAGACGATCCCTATGGCCAGTTGCGTTACGAAGGCGACCACATCGCGCCGCTGGTCGTGCTCGATCGTGAGAATCTTCGCCGCGACAACGGCTTCACTCTCGGCAACGTGATCTACCTCAGCACATTCTCAAAAACCTTGGCGCCAGGCATCCGACTGGCCTGGATCGTTGCTCCCGAGGACGTGATCGTCAAACTCGTGCAACTGAAGCAGGCCGCCGACCTTCACACCTCCACTTTCAATCAATACGTTGCCTACGAAGTCGCGCGCGACGGCTTCCTCGACCAGCACGTCAAGCTGATTCGCCAGGTCTATCGCGAGCGCAGGGACGCCATGCTTCACGCTTTACACGAGCACTTCCCGCCGGAGGTGACCTGGACTCATCCCAAGGGAGGCCTCTTTCTTTGGGTCACGATGCCCGAGGGAACCGACAGCCAGTCTGTGTTCCGGGCAGCGTTGGCGAAGAATGTCGCCTTCGTGCCCGGCGAAAGCTTCTATGCCGAGGATAACGTCCACGAAGGCGGCCGCCACATGCGCTTGAATTTCTCGCACTCACAGCCGGACCAGATCCACGAAGGCATCCGTCGTCTCTCAGTCGCCGTAAAGATGCAACTGCGCGGAAGCCATCACCCCGCAGTCGCCGGATCAAAATAACGTAGCGGCGTCGTGCCGCCCGCGCATCCACGCGGGTGGCTGGAACTGCCATGTAACGGAAATGTTCCGCCGCCTGTATCCCGAGCTCGTAACGGACCGCGCCCCGGAGGCGAGGCGGATCGTGTAGCCGCGCAGTCTCCTCCGCGATTCGCCGCGAGTGGGAAGGATCCGACTTCAGTCGGGCCATAGTTCCGCGCAATCTGCGCCGGCTTCAGCCGCTGAAGCTCGCTTTACACTGATCGCCGCGAAAAAACCTGGCTTGGGGTGGCACAGCGCTTCAGCGCTGCGATCAAGCAGGTCCATTGAGGAAGGCTTCGGCCCCTGGGTACTTCGTTAAGGCGTTGTCGTAGTCGCAGCCCGCCCGGGCCAACCCTTCGGAACGTCCCGGACTCGCCTTCATTCTCACCACCAGACTATCGTCTTGCCGCTTGGTCGCCAAATCCAGCGCTCGACGTGCCGTGCTCACAGCGTCTGGAATTGCGTCCGGTGTCGGAATAAGTAGCCGCAAGCATCTCCAGAATTGCAGGTTCCCGCATTCCAAAGCCTCGCTGCTTCCTCGAACTGAACAACCGCGCGCGGACGGCTGTCGTTCGCAGCCAGCACGCATGCGAAGTTATACCGGTAGTCGACCGCCTGCGGCGCCAGGCAACCGCCTTGTCCATCTGCACCACGGCATCCTCCAATCGGCCCGCCCGGGCCAACGCGACTCCAAGCCCGTTCTGCGCGCTCGCCGATTCGAGTTGCAGTTCAATGCCTTGATTCAATTGTTGAATGGCTTCCTCCAGGTGCCCGCCCGTGGCGGCCAGCGCATTCCCCAGATTCGCCCCAGCGGCGTCGCTGGGGATTGAGCTCAACCGACTCTTCGAACTCCGGCAAGGCTTCATCGACCCGCCCGCGTCGGCG
>CAZILJ010000711.1:0-2812 GCA_964539915.1 uncultured Acidobacteriaceae bacterium
TCCACGTGATCGGAAACGAACGCCACCGGTACTACGCACATCTGGCGAACTCTTTCGTCCGCCAAATGGCGGAGGGTCTGGTGCAGGGAAGGCTGCAACCATCGGCTGGCGCCTACTTTACTCTGATAGCACAGCCGGAACGGGTTGCTCCATCCGCCGCGCTGGGTGAGGAGACGGACTGTTTCTTCGATCTGCCGCCGATAAGGGTCGCCCTTCTCAATCACTGACATCGGTATGCTGTGTGCGCTGAAAACGATCTCTGCACGCTCGGGCGCGGGAAAGCGCGACAAGGCGTCGTTCACTTTTTCCACGAGCGCATCTAAATACGTCGTATTGCGATAGAACGTCTCGACGCAACGGACGGGCACGTCATCCTGGAAAAGACGGCGCCATTCGTTCAGGCTCGATCCGGTGGTGGTCGAGGAATACTGCGGGTACAACGGCAGGAGCACTACTTCATCGCACTGGGCGGCACGCAGTTGCTCGATCGCCTCGCCGGTGAATGGATGCCAGTAGCGCATAGCCACAAAGCAGCAAGCGTCGAGACCCTGATTACGCAGCACGGCCTCCAGCGCTTGCGCCTGCCGTTCCGTGTGGCGCCGTATGGGCGAGCCTCCTCCAATGGTGGCGTAGTGGTGCTGTACCTTGCGTGCGCGTGTGGTGGAAATCAGTTTGGCCAGGGGTTTCCGTCCGATGCGGGCGAAAGGGAAGTCAATGATATCGGGGTCGCAGAAGAGGTTGTACAAAAAAGGTTCAATCGCTTCCAGCGTGTCGGGTCCACCGAGCTGAAAGAGAACTATCCCCACACGCCGTGTTGTGCGCGTCATTTCCCCTGAATCCCCAGAACCACGCAATGTACTCCGAACCCAGCGCGCGAGTCAATGCCGCATTTGAAAAGTTTTGTGAAAGGGAAGCAGGAGCAAGGAAAAAGGGCGGAATCATCGGATCCCGCCCGCAAGAATATTTTGTCTAGGTTGAGCCTTCTAGGGCAACCGCAAATCGGTCTTCTCGTCCACAACGATATTTCGGCGTTGTCCGTCCATCGTGTACAGAACGCGCAGAAATTTGTGGGCGCCTGGCAACGGATCGATTCCCATGCTGTAGTTGTCTACGCGAAGGAAAAGTCTACCTTCGTCAACCCGGCTGCGCAGGGCATCGGTCACATTCACAAACTGGCCGTCTGCTCCGTAGGACGCGCGCAGAATCTGCAATCCTCGCTCGTGCGGCTCAGAACCTTCTTCGCGACGCCCGTCGTGATCGCGTCGCTCGTAATCTCCACTGTGAGCGTCAGGGTCGTGCCGATCTTGATCTTCGCGGCGTCCGTGCCCTTCCTCGTGGTCGAGTTCCAGACGCACCACGCTGCGCTCCGGATAGCTGTAATCCTTCACGTCACCATCCCGCTGGCGCAGGTGGATGACCAGGACTTTATTCTCGTGCGGCGCGGGGTCGATCCCCAGGTTGAAGCGGGTAGCCTCCAGTTGCAGCACCCCCTCGTGGATGAAAGTACGGACGCGAGCGGTCACGTCCACCCCCCGGCGGCCCGGCACTCCCCACTCTGCTCCGACCAACCCACCACCCTGCGCCAACGCGGACCCAGCCAACATCAAAACCCAGACCAAGCCCGTAATCATTCCAATGGCTCTCAATCTCATGGTTGCACCCCCAAGGAATGATAGGGTTGAGCTCAGCAGGCAGTCACAGTACGAAAGGTCACGGACGAGTGGGGGAGTAGCCGTATCGGGTCGCTGATTTTGCTGTTTATGAACCTGGGGACTGCATCTCGGCAATCACGGCGTCGGCGAATTCCGACGTTCCCGCCTGCCCGCCGATATCGCGCGTCAGCTTCTCACGATGCCGGTAAACCCGTTCCAGCGCGTTCCGAATCAGCGTCGATGCCTCGTGCTCACCCAGATGCCGAACCATCAGCAGCGCCGACCGCAGCAGAGCGGTTGGGTTCGCCAGATTCTTTCCCGCGATGTCGGGTGCAGATCCGTGAACGGCTTCAAAGATCGCGCATTCATCGCCTAGATTTGCGCTGGGCACAAAACCGAGTCCGCCTACAAAGGCCGCGCACAAATCCGACAGGATGTCTCCGTATAAGTTTTCCATCACCAGCATGTCGTATTGGTAGGGATTCATTACCAGCTGCATGCAGGCATTGTCGACGATGTGTTCGCCGTAGGTAATGTCGGGATATTCCTTGGCCACATTGCGGGAACAGCGCAAGAACAATCCATCCGACAACTTCATGATGTTTGCCTTGTGAATGGCGTGGATTTGTTTCCGCTGATTCTTCCGCGCGTATTCAAATGCGAAGCGCGCAATCCGTGTCGAGGCCTTCTCGGTGATGATCTTCAAGCTCTCGACTACTCCAGGTACCACTTCGTGCTCGAGCCCGGAATAGAGTCCCTCGGTATTCTCGCGCACGATGATCAAATCGACGTCGGGATACCGCGTCGGAATATGCGGCAGATTGCGGATAGGGCGAAAGTTCGCATACAGTTCGAACTTCTTGCGCAGGGCAACGTTGATGCTGGGAAAACCGCCGCCCACCGGCGTTGTGACCGGACCCTTCAATCCAACGCGGGTTCGTTCGAGCGACTCGATCAAGTCCTTGGGAATGTACTCCCCAGATTTCTCGTACGCCTCAGCGCCCACCGCGAACGTTTCCCACTCGAATTTCACGCCGGTCGCTTCCAGAATACGAACCGTTGCCTTCGTCACTTCTGGTCCAATCCCGTCTCCAGGGATCAGCGTTACTCTATGACTCATGTCGGGCTTTTCCTGGTAATTGAGCAATACTTTGCGCGTT
>CAZILJ010000712.1:0-5287 GCA_964539915.1 uncultured Acidobacteriaceae bacterium
AGAAGCCCACGAAGAATGGCGCAAATCTCGGTGTCGCTGCCAGTGCGTTCGCGCGGTTGCGTAGAGTAATCAGGTTCGGCCCGCCTCCGCACTGGGCCTCCAGCCATCCCCCCGGAACCAACGCCCGCCGCAGGTTCGCAAATAGGCGATCATGGTCGAGCACCCAATGAAACGCCGCCGTACTCACAATTGCGTCGAAGGCGCCCTCAAAAGGAAGGTAGAGGAGATCACCAGCCACCAGACTTGCGCGCGTCCCAAACTGCGACCCCAGATGCTCACGCGCCGAGCGCAACATGTTCTGAGACTGATCCAGGCCGACCACGCGCCCGCGCGGCAAGGCGTCAAGCAATTCAGCTGTCAGGCGACCGGTGCCACATCCAGCATCGAGAACAACTTCGTCTCCACGCAGCCTCAGCCGCGACAAAACTTTCTTCCCCCAGCTGACCTGCGGACCGGACAGACGGTGATAGGCAGCGGAATTCCACTCGCGAGAACAAGGTGGTTGTTGGTCGCGCACTGGGTTGTGCGGTAACAAGGGTTTATCCGCCTGAATCATGCCAATCGGTGGGCAAGCGTCAGATGGCTTTCAGAGCCTGATCGAGATCGTCGAGAATGTCATCCACATCCTCGATGCCCACGGAAATTCGCACCATCCCGTCGGTAATGCCGATGGCCTTGCGGCCTTTCACGCCGAGTCCGGCATGGGTCATCGTCGCCGGATGCGAAATGAGCGTCTCCACGCCTCCCAACGACTCGCCCAGCGAGCACACGCGCACTTTTTTCAGCATCTTGTTCGCGTTGTTCAGCGAGCCAGTTTCAAACGTGATCATCGATCCGAACCCGCTCATCTGCCGCCTGGCGAGGACATGCTGCGGATGATCCGGCAATCCCGGATAGAACACCGCCTTCACTTTCGTGTGCTTGCAGAGAAAATCGGCCACGATCCGGCCGCTGCGGTCGTGAATCTCCATGCGGGCGGCCAGCGTCTTCACGCCGCGCAGCACCAGCCAGCATTCGAACGGAGAAAGAATCGCGCCCACCGCCTTTTGCAGAAACGCCAGTTTTTCGGCGTGCTCCTGCTTTGCGCAAACCACCACGCCGCCTAGCCCGTCGCTGTGGCCGTTCAGAAACTTCGTGGTCGAGTGCACCACCATATCCGCGCCCAGCGCTAACGGTTGCTGGAAATATGGGGACATGAAGGTGTTATCGACCACCAGCGAGACCTTCTTCCGGCGGCAGATCTGACCGATAGCCGCAAGATCACTCAACCGCATCAGCGGATTGGTCGGCGTCTCCACATACACCATTCGTGTGTTCTTGCGGATCGCCCGTTCAACATTCGTGGCGTCGGATGTGTCGATGTAGGTAAATTCGAGCCCGAACCCAGCCATCACCTGATTGAACAGCCGGGGTGTTCCGCCGTACAAATCGTTGCCGCACACCACGTGGTCGCCGGATTTCAGCAAGCTGACAACGGCATTGATCGCCGCCATGCCGCTGGCAAACACAGGGGCTGCCACGCCGCCCTCGAGCGCAGCCAGATTTTCCTCCAGCCGCGTGCGCGTGGGATTTGACACGCGCGAATACTCATATCCCTTATGCTCGCCAATCCCTTGCTGAACATAGGTTGACGTGGGATAAATGGGAACGGTTACCGCACCCGTCAAGGGATCCGGCTCCTGTCCACAATGAATGGCGCGCGTCGCGAAACCTGGTTCTCTATTTTTTTTCATGATTTTGTAAATCTGCGAGACCTGCAGCCCTGGATTTGCAGAATTAAACGCCGCCCTCAAAAATCTTTTTCGACAAATACCGCTCCGCCGAATCTGGAATGATGGTGACCACCCGCTTTCCCGAGCCGAGCTTTTTCGCAACCTGCAGCGAGGCGAAAACCGCTGCCCCTCCACTCGATCCCGCTAGCACACCTTCCTGCGCCGCTAAAGCCTTCACCGTGTCGAACGCGTCGTCGTCGGTCACCATCATCACTTCGTCGCACACCGAGGGGTCAAAGGTTTTCGGAGTGAAGCTCGTACCGATCCCTTCCACTTTGTGCGGGCCGGGCTTCCCGCCGCCAAGTGTCGACCCCTGCGTCTCGACTGCAATCGCCCGCACCTCAGGTGACTTCTCTTTTAGGTAGCGCGCGACTCCCGAGAACGTTCCCGAGGTGCCGCAGCCAAGCACGACGGCGTCTATTTTCCCGTCCATCTGTTCGAAGATTTCGTGAGCGGTGGTCTCGTAGTGGTAGTCCGGATTGGCGAGATTTTCGAACTGCCCCGCCATGAATGCGGTGGGATCGCTGGCCACCAGTTCCTTGGCCTGGCGAATCGCGCCCTGCATGCCTTCCGCGTCAGGAGTGCGGACCACGTGCGCGCCGAGAGCCCGCATGATGATTACTTTTTCCTGAGAAAAATTTTCTGGCACGAACAATTTGACCCTGTAACCGCGGTTGACGCCAATCAGGGCAAGCCCGATTCCCGTGTTTCCAGCCGTAGCTTCGACAATCGTTCCCCCAGGCACAAGCTTCTTTTCCTGCTCAGCGCGCCGGATGATCCCAATCGCCGCGCGGTCTTTCACGCTGCCACCCGGGTTCAGGTATTCCAGCTTGGCGAAAACGTCTGCCGACCCGGCCGGAACCAGCCGCTTCAACTGCAACATGGGAGTTTCGCCGACCAGTTGAGTGATGTCGTCGGCAACGCGCAGGCGGGACATTTCAGAAGTTTTCGAAGTCACCTTACAGGGTAATCGTCGTCAAGCACAATCGTAAAGCCTGTAATTGCGGGGAAAACGAGTAGAGTGCCAAGACCCCTTGAATCTAATGGGCTTTCGGTGCAAACAGGGGGAATCTTGCAGTTCTGTCGGGAAAACGTCTAGAAGTCGTGCACCTTCCATTTATGTACACGCTGTGTACAAAAGTGTGTACACGGAGGACCTGTCCCCGTGGGCTGTGTCGAGCGCCAGAGCCGGGGATTGCTTTTCCTGCGGTCACAGGTCACAGAAGGAAGCGACCCCACGACCGTCGTTTCCTCCCGATGCCCTTTGGTCTTGACTCGAAGCACGCAGAAACCGCTGTCGTCGTTGTGCAAGGTGACGCGCTCTATGACGCCGGAGATTTCCTCGGTCGCGGGTCGGCGCTCAGGGATCGCAGGTTTCATGCGTTGTCGGGCTTCATTTTCCCACGAACGGCTACGGGCGGGTGATCTGTCAAGAAGCCGATCCCGGGCGGTTCGGGGGGTACAGAAGTTACGAAAAAGCCTTTTGGGCCACCTTGGAGCGCCATCGTAGGCGCGAGACCGCGCCGTCATTCGCAAAGAACACCTCGGTTGCAGCGCAACAGGGCCGTGCGCCGAACGCGCTCGCCACCGGTTTTCTGCTGATCGCTGCGGGCATTTTGGCGGCGCGGATCCTGTGGAGGATCCCGGAATGAGGGCAGCGGAGGAAGAAAATCGGCGTAAAATAGTAAACGTGTCTGGTTTCCTGCAATGTTAACCGAGGGCGTATGGGCCGAAGTCCAAGTCGGCAAAGAACACCTGCGGCTCTTTTCAGAGAACAATGCTCAGGGTACGCAGGCGTCCGTCTACAACGTCAACACGAAGAGTTGGATTGCACCCTCCGAAGAAGTTCAAGATATCGAGGAGGGCAAGGAAAGAACATCAGAACACGCCCGAGCGTACCTTAAGGATGTCGCAAACTCAGAACTCCCGCCGTTGGAGTGGAAGGCATCCCGCTCGCGGTAGCAGGTCAGAAGGCCCGATATCCGAACAACTTTCGGCACTCAGGTCTCAAAAACTTGCCGAAGACGAACGATTGCAAGCTGCATAGGCTTCTTCTTCGGTTTGTAGGTGGGAGGAATCATTTTCTCTCCGAGTCCAAAGTTCTAGGCCGCCTTCTTCTTCCCCGCCTTCACCTTCGCCCACCGTGCCCTTTGAGCAGCCGCGATCTTTCTGCGGGCTGATGCCGACATGCGGCCGACGACTACTCGGCGTTGCCGTACTTGCCGTCTTCAATCCCGATTGAGGCCCAGATGAATCCCTGCACATCGATCCGGGAATGTGGCTTCAGTCCTCGATTCTGCAACTCCACTTCCACTCGATCAGCCAATTCCTGAAGCTTGGAATACGTGAGCCAATTTGGTTCCGCTTTGTAGTTGAGCGAAATCTGGAGCGATTCCGCCATGCGTCTCATGATCGTGGGCTTCATGAACATCCATTTGCCATCGGTCGCGAGGAATTGGAAGTAGGTCGCCAAAGTCCATTGGTTCGTGCCCACTTCCGACAGGAGATCGCAAAAACTTGTGAAGCGTCTCTCAATTTCAGCGGAGCCATGGAGCAAATCGTACAGGGCTTTGGCAAACCGTTCATGATTCGCTGAGTTCTGGAGAGCGTCGGCGAATTTGGCCTTCCCGATCTGGAACACGAGATTGGTGCTTTGCAAGACGCGCTTTGCAGTTCCACAGACTTCTGCGTATTGTCCGTCACGAAGCAGACCTTCGAACGCATCCTTGCCCAGCTTGTCCTTCAGTACACCGGCCGCTTTTTCCTTGTCCTCACGCTCTGCGATGTGGAAGCCCTTTCCCTCAAAGCCCTCAGCGAAATGGTTGAGGAAGCAGCTAACGTGATAGTCGAAATCCTTTCGAGGTCGGCTGGATATAGGTTCTACCTTCGACTGGAGAGCGCGAGATTTGCCCCGTTTGGCGGGGAACTTGAAATGTGGTGGGGCCACGCCGGGTTTTAGCTCGGCGGTCTTTAAGATCGTCTTGACCCCGGAGTCAATGAACTCAATGTCCAGCCTGTCACCGCGGTCTTCGCTCACCCGGCCCAAGCCGAAAACCGAATGTTCGAACCATTCGTTCGCTTTGCAGTTCATGTCCCTCCAATGAAAACATTCCCGACATTCTGGCGCTTCGGAAACTGGCACAACTATTATTGCAGCAGGTGGGCTTTCCGACTGTGATACACATCACGGACGGAGTTACGTTAGTTCAAGCAGTGGGCGAGACTAATCGACCAAGCTCAGGACACGACACGTGCGAATCGTGACTTGGAACTGCGGAATGGTTCTTGCTCGGAAAGCGCCGAATTTATTGGCGCATAATCCGGACATTGCGGTCGTTCAGGAGTGTTCGAAGAAATCCGTGGATGTTCTCCACGGCCACGGTCTCTCCGGCTTGTGGTTCGGTGCCAATCCAAAACAACGGGTTGGAAGTTCTCTGCAGGAGGTTTGCGCTTCAAGCAGTGGGCAGGAGGCAAGTGGGTGGTTCCCGTTCGGGTTCGTGGTGCGGTAGTGGATT
>CAZILJ010000713.1:0-2713 GCA_964539915.1 uncultured Acidobacteriaceae bacterium
GATGTCGAGGCCGACGTCGTCTACGCCAACTACGGCACTCCCGACGATTTCGATAAACTCGAAAAGATGAAAGTCGACGTGCGCGGCAAGATCGTGCTCGTGCGCTACGGGCAAAACTTTCGTGGCGTCAAAGTATTTGTCGCGCAGGAACGAGGCGCCGCGGGCGTGATCATCTACTCCGATCCCTCCGACGACGGATGGCGGCGCGGCGATAAATATCCGGACGGCCCCTGGCGCCCTGACACCGGCGTGCAGCGCGGATCCGTAGGATATATGTTCGAGTTCCCCGGCGATCCGACGACGCCCGGAGTCGCATCAATTCCGACTCTTCCCGACTCGCAGCGCATTTCTCCGCAGCAATCGTTGCAGATGCCGAAGATTCCCGTGACTCCTCTGTCGTATCACGACGTGTGGCCTGTGCTGCAGCACCTCAGCGGACCAGACTCCCCGCGCGACTGGCAAGGGGCGTTGCCGTTCACTTACCACGTGGGTCCAGGGCCCTCGAAGGTGAAGATGCATCTCCGGCAGGACTATCAGTTCCGCACTCTGTGGGATGTCATTGGCCGCGTGGAGGGCCGCGAAGTACCGGACGAATGGGTGGTCGCGGGCAACCATCGCGACGCCTGGGTATACGGCGCAGTCGATCCGAACAGCGGCACGAGCGCGATGCTCGAGTCCGTGCATGGCGTCGGCGAATTGCTGAAGACCGGATGGCGCCCGAAACGCACGCTGATCTTCGCCAGTTGGGACGGCGAAGAAGAAGGCTTGATCGGTTCGACCGAGTGGGTGGAGCAGCACGAGGCGCAACTCTCGAACGCGGCCGCCTATTTCAATATGGATGTCGCGGTATCCGGGCCGAAGTTCGGAGCCTCGGCGGTTCCCAGTCTAAAACAGTTTCTGCGCGATATAACCAAGGTCGTTCCCAGCCCGAAAGGCGGGACCGTCTACGAGGCCTGGCAGAGAGGGGGGCAACCGGACGCACCATCGACGCAGTCTCCCACGGAGGCGATTGGCGACAGCCGTAGAACGCCTGCGGCGCAAGTGAAGGGCGATGTTCCTGTCGGTGATCTCGGCAGCGGTTCCGATTACACAGCCTTCCTGCAGCATCTGGGAATTCCGTCGACCGACGTAAGTTCGAGCGGTCCTTACGGCGTTTACCACTCCGTGTTCGACAACTTCGCCTGGTTCAAAAAGTACGGTGATCCAGACTTTACCTACGAACAGCAGATGGCGCGTGTGTTTGGATTGGAAGCCGTTCGCATGGCCGATGCCGACGTTCTGCCCTATGACTACGAGGAATACGCAAAGGAGATTGCCTCGTATCTGGACGCGGCGCACAAGCGTGCGGAGGACAAGTTCGGGGAGCACGGACTCGACTTCCATGCGGTCGATGCGGCCGCTCACCGTTTCGAAACGGCTGGAGTGAGGATTCTGGCCAAGCAGAAGAATCCGCAGCAGGATGCCACGCGCTTGAACCAGGCTTTGCGCGGAGCGGAGCGGGCGATGCTGGATCCGTTAGGACTGCCCCATCGTCCCTGGTTTCGTCACATGATTTATGCCCCGGGCGAATACACGGGTTACGCGGCGGTTGTGATTCCCGGAGTGAATGAGGCTCTCGACAAAGGCGATCGTGAGCGGGTGCGCCAGCAACTGACCGCGCTCGCAGGTGCGCTCGACCGCGCAGCGAAAGCCCTCGAGGGATACCGGTAGCGCATGACGTCTGCTCACGCTCTCGGGCATTTCCTGCGCACGCTGCCGGCCTCGGCGGCGGCGACGTTCCTTGCGCTGTTTCCGATTGTCGATCCCTTCGGCGGCATTCCCATCTTCTTTACCATGACCTCAACCTGGAGCGCGCAAGACCGGAATCGCACGGCGTTCAAGACCGGGTTGTGGGTCTTCGTGATCCTGGTAACGTTCCTTTTCTTCGGACGCTTCGTGCTTCACTTCTTCGGCATTTCGTTGCCGGTCCTGAAAATCGCAGGTGGGCTGATCGTGGCCAACACCGCGTGGGGAATGGTGACCTCGACCGCACGCATCACTCCGGCGGAAAGTCACGAAGCCGAAAGCAAAGAGGACATCTCGCTTACGCCCTTGGCCATGCCGCTCATGTCAGGACCGGGCGCAATTGGAGTCGTCATGGCGCTTGCGGCTCATGTAGACAACGTGGCCGCTTATCTCGGGATGATCATCGGGGTCGCGGGGATCGCGCTTAGCGTGGCGCTCTTCTTCTGGCTGGGTGGACCGCTGGTGCGCCGTCTTGGTCCCGGCGCAGTCGGTGCGATCAACAAGATCTTCGGTTTTCTGATTCTGGCCATTGCTGTCCAACTGATGTGGGACGGCGCAGCCGACTTCGGCCACTGACCGTGTGGCGCGGGTCTCCCTCGCTCGCGAGTTGCCGGCATTCTGAAACTTCCCGGGAACTGCGCCGCCGTGCCCCGCGTACCATAACCAGGCGTTCTTGCGCCCGCGAGGTGCCTCATGCGCGGAAGGTTTTTTCTCCGTTCGACTCTGCTTCACAAAACAATTCTGAGGTGTCTGTTTCTCGTCCCGTTCCTCGCGGCGCCTTGGTGCGCTGCCAAAGACTGGAATTACGAAGAGACGCATAGCGAGGCCCGCGAGTTTGCGCCTGGCGGGTTCGTCCACGTGCGACTCAGCGTCGGCGACATGCACGTCCGCCGTGGAGATTCCGGCAAGACCAGAATGCGCTCCACCA